>QMLW01000051.1 GCA_003646935.1 Deltaproteobacteria bacterium | reverse complement strand
TTCTTAATCCGGTATTGAACTTAGTTCGCTTCGCTCACAATTGGAATATTCCACCATTCCATTATTCCATGTGTGAGACAATAGGAAACAGTCTCAAAAAAACATTTTTAATTTCAATAAGCTGTAGAATTTCCGAGACGTCCAATTGGGCCGGAGTTTTTAAGATTATAGCGTGCTCATGAAGAGCTCCATCAGATCCACAACCCTCATTTTCCCCTCCAGTCCGCTTGTCTTGATAGCGTCGTCGAAGTTGAGCATGCAGAAGGGGCAGGCCGTAACGATCACGGTAGCTCCTGCTTCATGGGCCATGGCCACCCTCCGCTCCCCCATCCTCATCTCCTCCTGCTCAATGTCATACCAGAGATTGACATCGCCGCCGCCACAGCAAAAGCTCCTATCCCTGGTGCGCTCCATTTCCACCGTCTTGATCCCCGGAATTGAGGCGAGGATCTTGCGAGGGGCGTCGTAGATACCGTTGTGTCTCCCCAGGTAGCAGGGGTCATGGTAGGTATATATATCGCCATTGTCAAGGGATTTGGCGGGCTTCAAACGCCCGCTTTCGATCAAGGGAAGGAAGAATTCCGTGTAATGCTTGACCGCCAGGTTGCCCGGATAGTCCTTCTTCAGGGTATTGAATGCGTGGGGGTCCGTGGTGACGATCTCCTTGAACTTGAAGGCACCGAGTGTTTCCATATTCTGCTCCACCAGGAATTGAAACAGGCCTTCCTCACCGAGTCTTCTCACCTGGTGCGCTGAATCTGATTCATTGGGGCCGAGAATGCCGAAGGATACTCCAGCCTTATTCAGTCCCTTTACAATGGCCATGGCGATTTGTTGAATCTGCGGGTCAAAGGAGGCATAGCTGTCAACAAAGTAAAGGACATCTACCTCATCTCCCTCTTCAAGTATCTTGACAGAGACATCATCTAATTCTTTGACCCAATCCGCCCTTTTGCTCGGCGGCTTGCCAAAGGGATTGCCGGTCTTCTCAAATCGTAGCAAGGCATCCTGAAAGTCCTTGGGTATCATGGCCGACTCAACCATGTATCTCCTTAAATCCACCATCTTATCGATATATTCTATAAATACCGGGCACTCCTCTTCGCATGCCCCACAGGTGGTGCACGACCAGATTTCATCAGGGGTGAGGACATTTCCAATCAAGGGGAGATCCGGATCGGAGGAATCGACTTTTCTCATGAAGGAGAACAAGGGCCTGCTTTGATATGCGTAGTCCCTGACCTTGATGGTGACCTCCATGGGCGAAAGCGGTCGCCCAACGGTATTGGCTGGACAGTTATCGGAACACCGACCGCATTCGGTGCAGGTGTAGAAATCGAGAATATGTTTCCAGGTAAAATCCTGGAACTTCTCCACCCCCAGGGATTCGAGATCCTCGATGTTTTCGACATCCCACCGGGGAGGCTTGATTGAACCCTTCTTGAGTTTTCTCAGGAACACGTTCGGAATGCCGGTAATAATGTGAAAGTGTTTCCCAAGGGGCAGGTAGTTGAGGAACACCATAATGGTGAGAACATGGAGCCAGTAGTTCCAGAGGAAAACACCCTTCAGGGCGCCTTGATCAAGCCCGCTGAGGATAACCGAGGCGCCTTGCGCCCCCGGGAGCCAGTAGCGTGTTTGCTCCCCGAGAAGGATCCCGCTGCCGTCCAAGGCCATATCGGTTACCATGAGAAAACCTATCAAGCCCAGTACGAGATAGGCATGAAATTTGTGGGCCTTTCCGTGTTTAAACTCGTACCGCTCGGGCCTGGCGATGGCTCGGCGCAATATGGCCGCGATACAGGCGAACAGCACGATAATCTCGAATAGATCCTTGAAGAGCTGATACATATCTCCGAGCAATCCACCCATAAAGGGCAGGGCAAATCCCGGGACTATCCCCTGACCATAGAGCGTAATGGTGCGCAACGCCAATACCACGAATCCCCAGAAGATCATGATATGCAGTATGCCGATCCAGAGGTAGCGCGGCTGTCTCCACTGGAGGATGCCATAGATGATGGTGTTGAAAACCCTCTCCCCGAGGGAGTCGAAGCGAATATCAGGATTGGCGGATCTCAGCAGTTGAAACCTTCTGTAGATGATGTATGAAAAAAGGGCCAGGCCGGCGATTAGGATGAAGAGGGTAAGAAGGTAGCCGGGAACTCCCAGATAGCGCTCAAGAGCGGGCTGGACGTTGTGCGTCATGGTGACCTCCTGCCTAAATCTTCCGCGTGATCAGTTATTTATGAATGGCGATTCAGTTACTACCACAAGCACTTGAAGGGGTCAAGGTCTTTTGCCACTTGATGGAGCATTGTTGGGAGTTTTCGGCAGACGCACAGGAGAAGGGTTTTTTTATTTTACCAATGATTTCAATTAGGTTATTATATATTCAAAATGACTACTCACGCAGTCAGCCTGAAGATGTTTAGACTGAAGGCTTAAAGTAATCAGAGTAGAACTATTGATGCAGTTTGTTGAAGAAACAGCAGTTTTTCGTATCAAATATGGCTTCGAAGTGCGCCGTATCCACGTTATTTCCTAACAGTCTTCAGGCTACAACCTATCCACCTGAGCGGTTACAATTTAGGTTAACGCTGAATTACCGCCTTCCCCATAGAGGCTCAGAAACCCTGAAGTAGATGACATGAACAAAGGGCTCCACACCGACATTCACCGCAGGGAATTAACCGCCCTTCTCAAATCAAGCGCCCTTATCAACTCGTCCCTCCATACAAATGATGTGCTTAATTTTGCCATGAAGGCAGCCGAGGAGTTTATGGAGGCCGAGGCCAGCTCGGTGTTCGAGCTGGACCCGGAGAAAGGCGATATATCCGTGAGGCTGGCCAGGGGCGAGAAGGGTGTATTCATGAAGTCCAAGAGATTACAGCCCGGCGAGGGTATCGCCGGGTGGGTTATCCAGCACGGGAAACCGATGAACGTCGTGGATGTGCAAAAGGATGCCAGGTTTAGTGACCGGTTTGATAAGGAGACGGGATTTACCACCAGATCGCTTATCTGCGTGCCGCTCACCATCCGGGGCAGGATCATAGGGGCCCTGCAGGTGCTCAATAAAAAGGACGGCAATTCCTTTACAGAGGAGGACACCGAACTCCTCAATGCCCTTGCACAACAGATCGCCGTAGCCCTGGACAACGCCAGGCTTTACCAGAGGCTACAAGAAAACTTCGAGTTAACCGAGCAGGAGCTGAAGATTACCCAGAGGAAGCTCCTGAGATCGGAGCGCTCGGCAGCCATTGCAAATCTCGTGCAGGGGGTCGCCCATGAGGTGAGGAATCCCATAATGTCCATTGGTGGCTTTGCAATGAGAATGAAGGCAGACCTGGTCGAGGGCAGTAGAATGCAAAAATACCTCGACATCATCCTTAGCGAGACCTCCAGGCTGGAGAAACTCGTTCGAGATGTGAAGGAGATTGCCGAAATGCAGACCGTACATCTCGAGCCAACGGACGTGAAGGACCTGCTCGCCAGGGTTATTGAGGGGTTTTCCTCGGACATGGCAAGGAAAGCCGTTCGACTGAAAGCGGATATCGGGGAAGATTTACCTATCATTAACCTGGACCAAGAGCAGATATCGAGGGCTTTGAGAAATATTATCCAGAACAGTATCGAAGCCTTGCATGAAGGAGGTACTCTCAAGCTTGCAGCAAGAAAATTGGATTCGACTGTCCAGATCGTGGTTGAGGATTCAGGTGTGGGCATAGACGAGGAGAAACTCGACTCCGTGCTTGATCCCTTTGTGACTTCCAAGACAACAGGTGCGGGTTTGGGGTTGACGATGGTTTATCAGATCGTTACAAATCATAGAGGTGAAATTGACATTAAGAGCAGCGGAGGAAAGGGAACGATTGTGTCCCTCGAGTTGCCGACTGGGCTAGAACCGGAGATGGAGGAATAAAAAATGAAGGGAAATAGGGCGTTATTGTTTCTCGTTATTGCTCTTATTGCAGGGGGCCTGTTAATCCTCTACTTCAATTATTTCGGAAAGGACTATGAGGAAAAACCGGCCTTCCAGCAGGAGAAAAAGGAGGGTCCAAAGGGTCTTGGAGAGGCTCCATCGGTAGCAGAGGAGCCCACCGCCGCAGCGCCGCGGGAAGGACTTGATGAGGTATTCGGGGAAAAGGAAACGGAAGTCCAACCCATGTCCCGTGAGGATGAGTGTCAGAGGATCGAAAAGGATTTCAGGGAGTTCTTCGCATATCTGGAGAACAAGGACTACATTAAGGAGCTCGAACTGGGTGAAGACCTGTTCAGCTATTTCAGGAAAGTTATCTCCAGCTTATCGTCCCAACCTCCGCTTCCGGCAGGCGAAGGGTTTAACTACGATGTGATGATACAGAACATCTACCATCTCTATAGGACGCTCGGCTTAAAGGATCTGAAGCTCATCAAGATGATTGTAGAAAATGAAGCTGATGCCATGGAGGTCAACCTGGCATTATTCTATAGATGGCTCATGTCAGGCGATACGTGCGGAAGGGAGGAGGGACTCCCACCCACGCTCGATATCACCTATCGGTATGCGGGGTATTTAATCAATTCCATAGGCGGGCGAGCCTACCTTTTTCGGAGAGGGACAAGATTACGATTGCTACTCACCTATTACTGTATCCTGGTTATTCATGAAGCCGATAAGGAGAAGCTCAACAGTTTTGGGATCGATATCAGGCCCTATTTGGAGCCTTTGGCTGATGAGATTGAGAACTACCACCTGCTTTATTTCCGAAGGGAATACGCGGGAAGGTTAATCGATCTGAAGAACTACTATGCCAAGAAGCGGAGCACATCCTAGATCAATTCTCGCTGATTCCGAGCTCTGAAGGGGTTGATTGAAAAAACAGCATCCTTTTTCAGCACCTGGCTGATCGGTATGTCAGTAATGACGATACCACCTATTTCCGAGGGAACGGGCTGAAATTCCTTTACCTCCGGCAATCACCTAAAAGCAAGTGTCCACATTTATTTGCCATATGAGGGCTCCCCGAGATTCGAGTTAGAAAAAGATGTGTGATCGGAGCGTCATAATAGCGATTTTGCTGCCCTTTTTGCTGGTAACGGGCCTCGCGCCTGAAACGGATGGCGAGACAGTGCCATTCCAAAGGGTTGAGGATTTCTCATCCTTTAAAGACGGCTCATTTCCCGAGGGCTGGAAGTCGCGAGGTGGGGAGGGGAGCGCTGTCTACGTGGTGAGATCGAACCAGGAGGCATACCTCGAGGCAAACGCCGAAAACTCCGCAGTTGCCATAGCCAAGGAGTTTGCCTATGAGCTTTCTGAATATCCCTACTTGAAATGGCAGTGGCGCGTTTTCAAGCTTCCCAAGGGCGGCGATGAGCGGTTCAAGGAGACTAATGACAGCGCTGCGGCAATCTATGTGATCTTCGAGGGTTTTCTCAGGCCCAATACGATAAAGTACGTGTGGAGCGCATCCCTGCCTCTGGCTACCACGACCGAGAGCCCCCATGACAGCAAGACCAAGATCGTGGTGCTTCGAAACCAGCACTCTCCGCTGGAGGAGTGGGTTCCGGAAACAGTCAATGTCCATGATGATTACAGGCGGCTATTTAAAGGAGAGCCAAAACAGGTGCAGGCGATAGGGCTCATGTCGGATTCGGACAACACACGCTCCAAGGCCATAGCCCACTACAAGGGGATAACTGTAAGCATGCATAAGTAACCACGTCTCGGAATTTCAACAACGTAGTTGAAGTTTGTTTTGCAGGAGGTTACATTTCATCTTATATTCCATCTGGAAAGATGTGAAGGCATAAAGGCGGTTCCATAAGAGGAGACGAACGTGACATCGACGAAAGACAGCAATCCAGGAGATCTTCCCGTTGGCCAGCACTGGATCGAGAAGTGGCCGGTAAGAACGGCCGAGGGGGTTCCCGATGTTGACACACAATCCTGGAGCTTGGCGGTCACCGGCTTGGTAGAGAACCCCCTGGCCTTAAGCTTGAAGGAGGTTCAGGAACTGGGGGCAATAGAGATCGTCAGGGATTTCCACTGTGTGGAGTCATGGTCCGTGCCGAATAATAGATGGAAAGGCGTTCCTGTTCATCGAATACTGGAGATGGCTAATCCCACTCCCAATGCCCACTATGCCATGGTACGCAGCCCAGGAGGATACGAAACAGATCTGCCCCTCGACGTACTGCTGCAGTCTGATACGATCCTCGCGTGGCAGCGCAATGGGGAACCCATCAGCCGTGATCATGGCTACCCACTACGGCTTATTGTTCCAGATCTCTATGCATACAAGAGCGCCAAGTGGGTTTCGGAGATCGAGCTCGTGGGCGAGGATCGTCCCGGGTACTGGGAGGAGAGGGGGTACCACCGACGGGCTGATGTCTGGTCCGGGGAGCGCTTCAAGGAAGATACGATATAAACGAGGATCAGTTGTGGGAAAGAAACAACTAAAGGCAAGGGTAGAGCGGATCATCGATCTCCTTGAAGGGGATTACGGCCATGCCAGAACTGCCCTTGCGTTCACCAGCCCATTGGAGCTTTTGGTGTCAACCGTCCTTTCAGCACAGTGTACCGACGAGAGGGTGAACAAGGTTACCGCAAAGCTCTTCAAGAAATACCGAACCGTCCGTGACTATGCCGAAGCAGATCTCGCAGAGCTGGAGGAGGATATCAGGCCAACGGGGTTTTTTCGGAACAAGGCCAAATCCATCAAGGCCTTCGCCGCAGAGCTCCTCAAGAGGTTCAATGGGGAGGTGCCGGCGAGCCTTGATGAGCTCGTGTCTCTTCCCGGTATCGGGAGGAAGACCGCCAACCTCGTTCTTTCGGAGGCCTTTGATATTCCGGGGATCGTGGTGGATACCCACGTGTTGAGATTAAGCAAGCTCATAGGGCTCAGCGAGAATACCGATGCCACAAAGGTGGAATTCGATCTCATGGACATCGTAGAAAAAGAGAAATGGAGGCTCTTTTCAAATCTACTCATCCTTCACGGCAGGGCGGTCTGCATCGCCAGGAGGCCGAGGCATGAAGAGTGCACGATCATTGATCTCTGCGACGAGGGAATCCGTTGGAAAAAGGAAAATAACTCTTAACTCAACTTGGTATGAGCTTTAGAGTAATCGGGGTAAAATAATATGATTCAGTTCAATGGCTTGCTGCTCGTCTTTCTTTTGCTCTTCGTGTTCCGATCGGCCTTTCAGATTATCCTCGATCTCATGAATATCTCACACCTCCGCCAGCACCGACACAGCGTTCCCCGAGCATTTCAAGACACGGTGGATGGGGAGAAATTTGCCAAAATCGTCTCTTACACAGCGGATTCCACCACATTCGGCATTGTGGCGAGGCTATTCGATCAGGCGGTGCTGCTGGCTGTTCTGCTCACCGGGCTTCTGCCCTGGTTGGTTGAGGCAATCAACGGATGGGGCACGGGCTTCATAGGCGCGGGTCTCATCTTCTTTGCCATACTCGCGATATTCTCCAACATTATCGATATACCCTTTGAGCTCTATGACACCTTTGTGATCGAGGAGAGGTACGGGTTCAATACCAGGACGATTGGATTGTGGTTCTCGGATTGGGCCAAGGGGCTGGTGATAGCGTTCATTCTCGGCGGGATTGTGCTCTTGGTTCTGCTGGTATTGGTGTCCTATTTTGAGGTCACGTGGTGGATCTTCGCGTGGGTAATTATCTCCATATTCGAGCTGGTGATCATGTGGCTGTATCCCGTGCTCATTGCTCCGCTTTTTAACAAATTCGAGCCCATTACCGATAGGGCATTGGAGCAAAGGATAGCCAGTCTTATGGAAAAGGCTGGGTTGGCCGTCAAGGGCGTATTTCAGATGGACGCAGGAAAGCGCAGCAAACACACCAATGCATATTTCACGGGTATCGGCAGGACCAAGAGGATCGTTCTCTTCGATACCCTGCTCGCCTCTCATCCCGAGCAGGAGATCCTCTCAGTGCTCGCCCATGAGGCGGGTCATTGGAAAAGGAAACACGTTATCAAGCAGCTCCTATTGATGGCGGCGCTTTCCCTTGCGGGGCTCTTTATCCTGTCGGAGATGCTCGACTGGGGGCTTCTGTACCGTACATTCGGGTTTGAGGAAGATATTCGATATGTAGGTCTGTTGCTCGCGCCGGTGGTCCTAAGCCCGCTGAGCTATTTCCTGAAGCCGCTTGGATCGGCGCTTTCCAGGAAGTACGAAAGAGAGGCCGATGATGTGGCGGTCTCCCTGATGGGCACACCCGAGCCCATGAGGGATACCCTTGTCAGGCTCAGCGCCGACAACCTCGCGAACCTGGCACCCCATCCGACCTATGCATGGTTCAACTACTCACACCCGCCGCCGGTCGACAGGATTGAGAGGCTCGAGGCGATGGCTGAAGACGATTCGAGGAATGTAGGGTAATATTGAAGAAAAAACCAACGTTTGCTAGATATATATTGATGACGACGTTTCCATTATTCCATATGTGAGACAATATGGAACAGTCTCAAAATAACCTTTTTAATTTCAATAAGTTGTAGAATTACCGTTTTGCCGGATAAAGGTCAGGTCAAACAGCGGCATAACCTTCTGACGGTCCAGCTTGGGCTGAAAGGTAAAATCAAACTCATCAATGCCCTTGATAAAGGGCAGCCCCGATATCTTTAAGGCAGTCTCGATCCGGCGTTGCTCTTTGTGAGCCACCTCTCCGAACGATCCCTCCCATACCAACCGGTCAAGTGTTCTGGCTAACATCAATAACGGTTTGGATCTTATTCATTGGTGGCTGTGTATTGGGGATTATGGCAACAATAGGCTACTTTGCTACCGTAGGATTTGGCAAGCCCGACCCTGCAAACTTTATG
>QMLW01000050.1 GCA_003646935.1 Deltaproteobacteria bacterium | reverse complement strand
TATGTCATGCTCCCCCGCCTTCTCGCTCAGGCCCTTGCAGACTTTCTCGGCGATCTCATTGGGAACACAGCCCTCGTATTCCGGCTCACTGTCCTTTGAGTACTCCAGGAGATCGAGCACCAGATCAGACATCCTGCCCATGTTCCGTTCCACTATCTCCCAGCCGCTCTGGAGGGAGTCAGGGTGTTGTTCCCTTGAAGCCGTGTTTACCAAATAGACACCGCCCTTTAGCCCGAACAACACATTCTTGATATAATGGGCAATACCCCCCACGGTTTGACCGATCGCCGCGAGCCTCTCCGACTCGATCAACTCCTGCTCCAGCCTCTTTATCTCCCTCACCCGTTCCTCCACCTCCCTCTTGAGCGTGCTCCAGTAGCTGACCCGCCGGGAGAGCTCTCTATAGTCAAAGGGCTTGGGGATATAATCATCCGCCCCGATATCCAATCCCTTCACTTTATCGGGCACCTTGGCCTTCACGGTGAGCATGACAATGGGGATAACCCGGGTATCCTCGGATTCCTTGAGCCTTCTGCACACCTCATAGCCATCCATCTTGGGCATCTTTATATCCAGCAGTATGACATCCGGCTCATACTGCTCTACCCGTTGGAGGGCCTGCTGGCCATCGTAGGCCTCTGAGGTGTGATACCCCTCGGCGCTCAAGCGCTTGGTCAGTAGCTCCACGGTATCCACATCGTCATCCACTACCAATACTTCTGCCTTGTATGTCATATTCTCGTTCATGAGCGAATTACGTGCTTTGCTCTAGGAAATGTTTAATCTGTTCTGGTAATTTCCTGACATTAATGGGTTTGGCGATGTAGCCGTCACAGCCTGCTGCCAAGGCCTCTTCCCTATCGCCCTTCATCGCGTGGGCCGTCAGTGCTATTATCGGGATATGTTTAAGGCCCCGATCGCCCTTTAGCCTCCTTGTCACTTCGTAACCATCCATCTTGGGGATATAGCAATCCAAGAGGATCAGGTCCGGATTCTCAGCCTTTGCCCTTTCTACCGCCTCCTTCCCGTCAACTGCCTCAATGGTGCGATAGCCATTATGCCTCAATACCTTGATCAGCATTTCGCGGTTATCCTGATCATCCTCCACCACAAGTATTTTTTTCGCCGTATCTTCCCTGGTGCCTCTATCGTTCATACCTGCTCCTGGTTTAAGCCACTTGAAAGGTATTGAGGGCATTCTTCACCACATCGAGGATTTCCTCCATCTCGAATACCCCCTTCTTCACGATCCTCTCCACCTTGCCACGCAGATCCTGTGCCTGCTTTCTGGATAATTCTTTACCGGTAAGTACTATGACCGGAATGTCCTTGGTCTCCGCACCCCCCTTAAGGTACTCAATGACCTCAAAGCCATTCACGTTCGGCATAATTAGGTCCAGGATAATGAGATCCGGTCGAGAGCGCTTCACCGCTTCAATGGCCTGCCGGCCATCGTAGGCACTTTCAATTTGGTATCCCTCTTGCCGCAATATCTTCCTGATCAAGGTAACTTGATCAGGCTCATCGTCAACCACCAAAACCATGGTCTCAGCTGCCGTCTTAGGGGGCTTGAGCTCCTCTTCTCTGCCCGCCTCCGCATAATCCAGTCGTGCAGCTTCAGCCTCTATAGGCAATGTGAAGCAAAAGGTAGTACCCTTTCTGTAGGTGCTCTTTGCCCAGATAGTCCCCCCTTGTATTTCAACCAGCCCTTTGCAGATGTTAAGCCCTAAGCCCGTGCCCTTATGTTGATTGCTAGCCAGGGTATCGAGCGTCCTAAACTTATCGAAGAGCCTATTCAAATCTTTTTTCCTGATTCCTTTGCCGGTATCCGAGATACAGACCTCCACGAATTTGGGCGCCCCGGAGTCTTCAAGCCCCATCTCTGAGGCTCTGGCCCCCACGGCGATATGGCCCTTCGGGGTAAATTTAATGGCATTGTCAACGAGATTCGTCACCACCTGCCTGACCCTATCCGGATCTGCGTGGACCGAGGGCAGTCCTTCATCAAAAGCCGTTTTCAGCTCCAATCCCTTCTTTTGTAGCAGCGGATCAAGGGCGGAAACCGTCTCCCTGATAAGCTCCTTTACATTCACCGGCTTCAGGTCCAACTCCATCCTTCCGGACTCAATCCTGGATATATCCAAGATATCATTGATTAAGTTAAGCAGATGTTTGGCATTGTTGTTTACCTTTGTGAGGCTCTTCTCCTGCTCCTCGGTGATGTCCCCATCCACCCGATCAAGGAGAAGATCGGTATATCCGAGAATAGAATTCAGCGGCGTCCTGAGATCGTGTGACATATTCGCAATAAATGAGGATTTGAGCTCATCAAATTTCTTAAGCTGTACGTTCGCTTTCTCAAGCTCCGCTGTCTTTTCCTCCAGCTCATCGTGTGCCCGCTGCAGCTCCTCCCTCGCCTCTCTGCGCTCGGTAGTATCCCAGAGTGTCTCAATGGAGCCCACCGTCTCGCCGTTCGCATCCCGTATGGGCGCCGCGGTAAAAAAGAGCCACTTGCCTCCATCGCCCATATGAGGAAAGAACTCCTCCGCCTCGTATGCGCCCTGGATGAGGGGAGACTTCCTCCAACTGTGCCCATAGTATTTCTCTATCTCCTCCTCTTCCATTTCGTCTACTATGACATCAGCCATAATGGGCCTTTTTTCAGGCCTGAAAGGGCACCACTGCTTATCCGTCCCTACGACCTCCTCTGCCTTGCAGCCGGTCAGCTTTTCGCAGGCCCAGTTCCAGTGGGTTACAATGTGGTCCTTGTTTATCACAAAGGTGGGTATGGTATTTCCCTGGACTATCTGCGACAGGGCCCGCTCCCTCTCAACGATTTCCCTCTCTACGCTCTGAAGATGCCTCGTCCTTTCCTCCACGATCTTGGCGAGCCGTCGGGAGAAAAGGTCAAACTGCTTCTCGATCTGCTCCGGCTCGCGTATATGATCCCTCAGGCTCCTCTTAATCCTCTGCCTTTCTTCTTCTATCTGGAGGAAATCCCAAACCGACATGGCCTCAAAATGATCTATGAGGCGCACATCTGCCGGTTTCGTTGCTCTGATTTGTCTCAGGATCTCATCATCTCCCGTAAGCTCTATGAGCAGATTCAAGCCTTGGAGCCGATAGAGGTCCTCATAGTCCAGGGTAGTAAATATCCCCCTTTTTTTCGCATATACCAGGCCTTCGGCGTGCTCATGTATATCCGCTACGCCCAGGATATCTATCTTCCGGGGGAAATTCTTCCCGAAGACGATCTTAAGGATGGCCTTACATACCTTGCCTCCCCCTACGATAGCTACTTTTGAATCTTGTAAGATATCTCTCATGGTGCCCTCAGATACCGGAATTGGTGGAGGAATGGGGTGATGGAGGAATGGGGTGATGGAGGAATTGCCTCACATTGAATAAAGGGTTTTGAAAATCAAAAAGCTCCACCCAATGCGATCTCCCGTAAGCATCATTACGGAGAATATCCCTCCTGACACCTTCTAATACTCCGATCATTCAATACTCCATTACTCCGCTTGGCAACAAAAAATACCTTCGTTCCCGTTCACCAGATGATGTTACATTGTTTCACCCGATCACGGAACCAACAGAGTGGGCAGCTCCGATTGCTCCGCCAGCTCCTGTGAGATGCTCCTCAGCCACCTCGCCTGCCAAGAGCTCTTGCGTGTTGTGCCTGTGGCAATCATGGTGGCCTCATACTCCCTGGCCGCGTTTTGGATCTGGGCCACATCGCCGAGGTAGAGATGTGCTTCTGCTTCTATTCCCTCGTCTTTCAGGGAGTTACAGAGTTCATACAACTTCTTCCGGTGCTCCCGCTCCATCCTCTGAAGGCCCCTTTTCCCCAACCCCTCAGCCTCTTTTTCGGTTACCACCTGGACCACCTGGAGTTTTTTAATGATACCCTTAAGGCCGACCAGAAAATCCAGTGCCCTCCCGGCAGGAGGAGACCAATCCATGGCCAAGAGCGGCCGCTCAAACAGCCCCTCATTCACCCTGCCGGAGTCTGATTGGTACTTATGGACAAGGACCTTGGCAGGGGTCTTTCTGAGAAACTCCAGGGTCTTGGAGTCTATATATAACTTCTCCATCCTGCTCCTTTTCTGTCGATTGATCACCACGATGTCTACCTCTTCATCCTCCGTGGTTTCAAGCATCTTCCGAACCGTGTCACCCACGACGATATACGACCCGCACTCCATTCCCTCTTCATAGAGGCTCTGTGCCCAATCGACAAAACGAACTTCAGCCATCGCCCTGAGTCTCTCCTTTTCCTCCTTGGTGTAGTAGCCTATCTTACGCTCTATCACATGCAAGAGCACCACATGGTCAAGGCCAACACTCCTGAGTCCCATGAGCGATTTCAGGGCATCAAACCACAATCCCTCGAAATCCGTAACAAACAGCATCTTTCTGACTTCCATATACGGCCCCCTTGGTAAACGTTTTACAGTTTGTCTATTCCCATGCCGATTTCCTTGCAAAGATTGAGAGAGCGATAACGCTTCTGAAGGAGTTGGACAGGGGAATCTGCTACGTACCAGAAACGTGGAACGGGTAAAAGCCCGCTCTATGCATTTTTTGTAACTCTTCAGGTTGATAGGCTGAAGACTGAGCAGTTACCATTTTATTAAAATATATCCCATGCATGGAAAAAATTCAATCGTCTTTCCCCTTCCGCACCCTATGTCATTCCCGTATCACAACCGGTGAAAAGGCGATTGGGAACGCGGCCCGTGCGGGCTAAAGGATAAAGTAGATCAACGCAAGGGCAAACAGGATGATAATGGCCACGAGCACGCCCACACCGATAGGCCTCCTGTAGAGATTCTCGTTGTACATCTCGCTCGATGAATACCCGCCTATATATCGCAATCCTTGCGTGATCCTGAAATAGGCGTACGCTATGGGTATCTCGAGGAGCATGATAGGGTTCTTGGCGATGCGGGTAATGACATCGATCGTCCTGGAGGAAGATGTCTGCAATCTGAATCGCATATTGCTCAGCGGTACCACACACACCCATACGATGCCCCTTCCACCCATGCGATAGAAGTAATCGAAATCAAGGACAGTCCCCCTGTGCGGCGCAAGCATGTCCTTGGCTACCATAAAGGCCAGCCCGGCCAACAGAAACAGTTGAACCGTTCCCAGTACGTGCCCGGGGGTGTAGGGATGGTAGTGAATGGGCTGAAAGGGGAGCACCCGGAAAAGCACCTCTGGATACACACCTATGAGCACGCAGAGAAACGCCGTCATGAGCATTGCGAGTTGCATGTTCAGGGGTGACTCCTTGGCCCTGATCTCCTCGTTGGGGGCAAAAAATGCGAAATAGCTCAGCTTCACAAAGGACAGAAACGTACCCACAGCAGCGAGCACCATCATTAACTCCAATATGGGCATGTGCTGTTGGGCTGCCGATGCGATCACCATGCCCTTGCTCACATACCCATTAAACCCAGGAGCCCCGGCAATGGAGAGCGAGGCGACAACGCACGCGGCAGCGGTAACGGGCATATATTTGGCCAAGCCGCCCATGTCCGTGAGCTTCCTCTTGCCCGTCATATAGAGAACCGAGCCCATGCACATAAACAGCAATGCCTTGTATAGGATATGGTTAAAGACATGGGCAATCCCACCGTTCACGCCCAATTCCGTGCCCACGCCGACGCCGGCCACCATGTACCCCACCTGACTGACGATATGATACGACAGCAGCCTCCTCGCGTCATTCTGAAGCAGCGCGAACAGAACTCCGTACACGGTCATGATGCCACCCATGTAGGCCACAAGCGGCATGCCCGCAAAGCACCGTGCCAATACGTAGACCCCTGTCTTGGTGGTATAGACAGACATGAACACGCTGCCCGTAACGGTGCCTTCAGGGTATGCATCAGGGAGCCAGGTGTGAATGGGAATAAAGGCCGTATTTAAGCCAAAGCCGATGAGTATGAATATATCGGCAGGGCTGGTGCCCAGGTGCGTTACGGCAATAGAACCCGTGTTGACGACATAGATGATGATGCCCGCCAGCAGAGAGCAGCCGCCGATGATGTGCATTATCAAATATCGAAATCCCGCATCAAGGGAGCGCTTCTCCTTTTGGTACCAAACCAGGAACACCGAGGACACGGCCATAACCTCCCAAAAGGCAAAGAGCGAGAAATAATCCCCCGCGAACACGACCCCCAAGGAGCTTCCCACGTACAGGAAGGCCGCTACGTGTTGCCCGTCCTCTTCTATGTGCAGGGAGTAGAGCAGGGCCAGAAATCCGATTATGACGAAGATATAGCCTACCACCAAACTCAGCCTATCGACCTGGCAGAAGATGAGCTCGTAGCCTAAAAAGTGGTAGACCCAACTGGTGCCCGCCTCGAGCTGGAGTATATCCAGAAAGGCCAGCACGGGAATTACCAGCAGATAGATCTGCTTTGTCCTTCCCTTCAGAAGCGGGATCAGCACTGCCCCGAGGATAAAGAGCATACCTGGAGGAACGGTCCTAATCATAGAAATCCTCTTCCTTATGTACGAGGTGCGCCAGCAGCCGCGCACCCCCTATCAAGAGCATGGCCCCGAGAAATCCAAATACGACGTCAATCGAGGGGATCTTGTGCCAAAAGAACACGGCGTGCTCATGCTCGATGAGAAATCCAGCGGGGATACACAGGATTAAGAAAAGATAAAATATCCTCTTAAGCGTCTTTTTCATATCTGCGCCCTTTGCGGTGAAATGCCTGTCCTTCGATTTTCATCGGTTTAAGGCGAAGCTTCACGAGCAATAGTCAAGCTCAGCTTGATCAACGTATCAGGTTCAGGCGAACGCGGAAGAAGGCCGATTTTCCGTGTATTGAGGTCTCTGTCGAGGATTACCGCAGCCGGATGTAGTAGATCAAACCGTAGAAGAACAGCAAGATGATGGCCAGAAGTACGCCTAACCCTATAGGCCTTCTATAGACATTCTCATCATACGTGAGGTGTCTCAATTCACTAATTCTCGTCTCCAAATCCCTCAACTGCTGGGTCCTTTCCTCGGAACGTCCTGAGATACGGTACAACCCGTTCACCGCCTTTAGGTGAAGGTACCGCAGCCCTATCTCGGGCAGCAGGATGGGATTTCTGCTTAGGCCGGTAACGCCGGAAACTATTCCGGCCACTGACTTCTGAAAGGCGAGCCTGAGGTTCTGCAAGGGATGAATGCAAAACCAGAGGAGCAGGAGGCCCGGCTTTCTATAAAACCAATCGGTGTCCACGCTGATCGTGGCCTCGCCGCCGAGTTTATCGATATAGATCCAAAACGCAGCGGCCGTGAGGAGTAGCATCTGCATCATCGCAACTACTTTGTACGGCGTGTACGGGTGAAAATCAACGGGATAGGGCAGGATGTTATAGAGGACCGCTGGATACACACCCGTGAAGATACATAAAAAGGCCGTCATTCCCATGGCTATCAACATATTCAAGGGTGGTTCGTGTGCCTCTATCTCATCCACCTCTTCTCCCTTGGGAGCCCGTCCAAACCAGGTTCCGTAGGGAAGCTTCAGGCCCGTATGGAGGAATGTCCCTATGGAGGCCAAGTGCAGTAGCAGGTGTATAGCGGGTCTGTGGAGCTCGCCTGCCGCTGCAACGACCATGGTCTTGCTCACAAACCCGTTGAAAAGCGGCACCGCCGAGATGGAAAAACCGCCGATCATGTAAAGCGACAGACAGATAGGCATCTGCTTGTACAGATTCCTCCCCTGCAGTTCCGTGAGCTTTCTCCTCCCCGTTACCTGTATCACCGCTGCCGCTCCCATGAACAGCAGGGCCTTATACAAGATGTGGCAAAAGGCATGGGCGGTGGAGCCGTTCATGGCCATCTCCGAGCCCAACCCCACACCGCACACCATGTAGCCCACCTGGCTGATGATATGGTAGGCCAGCAGCCTCCTGATATCGTTTTCAAGCACCGCATAGACCACCCCGTATACCGCCATAATGGCCCCCAGCCAGACCAGCAGTTCAACGCCGGGAAAGGACCTCAGCAGCACGTATACGGCGCTCTTGGTCGTAAAGGCGGTGAGAAATACCGATCCGGTTACGGTAGCCTCCGGATAGGCATCGGACAGCCATGCATGAAAGGGGGGCACCGCTGCATTGATGATAAACCCCAGGAGTATGAACTGAGATGCAAGCCCCCCATAGCCGATAAGGCCGAATTGGGTAGAGCCGGTTTCTACCACGTGTATGATGATGCCGGCCAAAAGCGCGCACCCTCCGAATAGATGAACCATGATATACCTGAACCCGGCATCAAGGGCGGCCGGATCCCGCTGATACCACACCAGGAAGACCGAGGACACGGCCATGATCTCCCAAAAGGCGAACAAGGTGAATAGATCGCCGGCAAAGACGACCCCCAACGTGCTCCCTATATAGAGGAAGGCGGCCGTGTGTTGGCCCGTATCCCGCACGTGCAGGGCATACACCATGCCCAGAAAGGACATGATCACGAACACGTACCCGAAGCACATGCTGAGCTTATCGACCCTGCCCAGGATTAGCTCATATCCCAGGAACTGATAGATCCAGTAGGTGCCCTTGGGCATGTAGAGGAGGTCGACGAAGGCGGCCGCAGGGATCAGGAGCTGCAATGCGCTTCGCAGCCTTCTACCCCTGACAAGGGGGAGGAGCAGCGCACCCAGAATATAGATAAAGGCCGGGGGTACTATCTCAATCATGGTAGTAATCCTCGTCCTTCTGGATCCCGTGATGGCCCAGTGCCTTCGATCCCAGCACGATCAGGATACATCCAAAAAAACCAAAGATCGCGTCGAACACCGGGATCTTCTCCCACCAGAAGTGCGGGTGCTCGGGCCGGAAAAACAGCCCTATCACCATGCTCAGGCCGATGCTGATGATCAATAGATATT
>QMLW01000049.1 GCA_003646935.1 Deltaproteobacteria bacterium | reverse complement strand
GATTGGGATCGTCCTTGAAACGCGCGTTCTGAATATGTATTCGGAACCTCCCGGCTTCCCTCTTCAAAAACCTCCCCGTCCTGGCCGCTCTCGTGGGAAAAACGCAGTCGAAGAGGTCAATCCCTCTTTTGACCACGTAAAAGATGTCCTCCACCTCACCGATACCGAGGAGATGCCGGGATTTCTCCCTTGGCAGGAGCGGCGTCGTCCATTCCAGAACACGGTACATTTCCTCCTTTGATTCCCCCAGTGACCCTCCAATGGCATACCCGTCGAAACCCAAACCAGCGATGAACTGTGCGCTCCGTTGCCGTAAGTCGCGATACGCCCCTCCCTGCAGAATGCCTATGAGAGCCTGACATCCAATCTCCCGGAGTTCGTCTACTGATACCAACCCTGGCTTGCGAGCGTACCTACTGGAACGAACGATGGTGCATGTATGGCCCCGCTCGCGGTGATGATCTTACCGAGGCATGCATCTCCCTGAGTTGCTAAAATATCGAATGTAAACATCAGTAAAAAATAATTACAATGCGATGGTGCGGCCTTGAGGTGAATTTCTCTTGTTGTACGAGGTTCCACAAAGCCCAATCGACCTCAAAGGCCCCATAGAGATCAGCGCAAAATATCTGTGCCCTCTTGTAGAAATACACCCTCTGGCCCAGGTACTCAGCTACGTCCCGAAAAGATGTCAATGTTTTGACGAGCAGCCCTACCAGTTTCTCTGCCGAGCCTGCCGCGGCCTCCACAAATCCCGATGCCTCTCCGTTATACCTCTCCAAAAGGATGTGCCCTAGTTCGTTGAGTATCCTGACGCGGTCCTCCATCAGCTGCAACTCCCCTCTGCCGCCCAGAATTTCCCGTAACGCTTCGACCGAAAGTCTCGCCAAATACTCTGCCCTTATGAGGGGAACCCCTGAGTTCATGGCCCGGGCAAGGGAGCCTGCAAGAGCAAAGTAGCCCGAAAGCCTCCTTGACCCCCATATGATCTCCCACCTGCTTTCCCCTGAGGCGGGCCAGAAACAAAAATTAAGGCTGTCCAAGACGAGAAGATAGGAGACCGTCTCCCTCCCGCCTGCACAGAAGTGGTAGGTTCTGCTCCAGGGAGGCACCTCGATTCCGCCCTCATGAAGCCTTTTCGAAAAACTGGCTACAGCCTCCTTTCTGATCCGAACATGGCTGCTAACTCCTGATACATGCTGAGCTGTTTTGAGGACTTCCCACATACTTCCTATTCACTTCGTGAGCTCAACGTATTCCGGGAGTACGTCCCCGATGAACTTCTCCATGCCCTCCCTGGTCTTGTAGTGGCTCACCAAATCCTTGATTACATAGAGCGGTAAGGTAGCGATATCTGCACCAGCCAACGCAGCCTCTCTTGCCTGACGAGCATTTCTTAGACTCGCTGCTAAAACCTCCGCTGTCATGTCATATCTCAGAAAGACCTCTACAATCTGCTCGACCAAATCAATACCCGAAACAACCCCGTTATCCTCAAGGACCTGCTCATCCCTCCATATACCCTGAGCCGGGAAATAATCCTCTTTCTTAAACTGAATATCGTTTTGTGACCGTATGTAGTCATCAATCCTCCCCGCAAAAGGGCTCACAAAAGCTGCCCCTGCCTTGGCCGCCAACAACGCCTGCTCCGGGGTGAATATGAGCGTACAGTTGACGGGTATATTTTCAGCTGAGAGCTCCTTTATTGCCTTTAGTCCATCGAACTCATCCGCTTCCGCTCCGTTGAAGACCGGGTTAATCGGGATCTTGATATACACGTTATTAGCGACCGGATTGAATCTCTCATATATCCTCTTGGCCTGCTCCACCATCCTTTCATAGGTGTACTCCGTTACCTCCAAGGATACGGGCGTGCCCTCTGCTACGGTTAAGATCCTCTCTATGTACTGGGCTAAGTCTATCTCCTCCCCCCTTGCCGTAAGCTCATCAACGGCTACCTTTAAAAGAGAGGGATTCGTTGTTACGCCATCCAGAAATCCGCTGCTAAAGGCCTCTTCTATCTCGGATACCTTAGCCGAATCTATGAATATCTTCATGCCCATACCTCCTTCCTCATACGTGAACTATCTTATCCTAGCCCCTGTAAATAGTGCTCGTGCATCAGTACACTATTTTCTCATCGTCTCCACACGCTATTACCAATAGATGATTGAGGATTGCAAGGATATTTCGCGAACGCAATGCCTGGGGAAGAAGCTTTTCTGTTGACGGAAGTTCTGCCGAGTTGCTAGGAAGGGGTGACCCATGGAATCAAGCCCTATCACCTACCAAAGGGGAGGGAAAAGATGAGCTCAAATATGGAGCGCTACCTGCGAGCTACCCCAACCATTGATGCGAATCACGAAACCATTATTGAGACTGCCACGAGGCTGACACGTAGATGTTCAAGCGATCAGCAGAAGGCGGTGAAGCTCTTTTACTTCGTTCGGGACAAGATCAAGTATAACATCTACATGGTCTCTGTGTTCATCGAAGACTTCAGGGCATCCAGAGTTCTCGCATGGGGAAAGGGATACTGTGTTCAGAAAGCGGTGCTCCTTGCGGCCCTTGGGCGGGCTTCAGGCATCCCAAGCCGGCTGGTCTTTGCCAAGATCAGAAACCATAAATTACCCGCCCACATTCTTGAAATGATGGGAACCAATACATTTCCCAGACATGGATACAACCAGTTCTTTTTGAACGGTAGGTGGGTAAGCGCCGCTGCTACCTTCAACAAAGAGCTCTGCGAGAAAAACGGATTGCCCACCGTGGAGTTCGATGGAAGAAGTGATGCGGTCCTGCCCGATAGGGATTTCAGAGGGGAGCCGTTCATTGAATATTTGGAGAAGTTCGCCCCGAGAGACGACCTGCCCTTTGCGTGGATTGCCCAGAGTGTCTCAAAGATCGTGGGCCCCGATAAGCGGCCCTGGTTTAAGGGAGATCAGGACGAAGAAACCGCGGGCAAGGAGGGCACCTCATAGGCTCTTCAGCTCCCTCACTGCTGCAACAAGCCCTGAAACCATCTCAGTTGCCTTGCCCAGAAGCAAGATATCGGTGATATGATCGGTGAGTACCGTTCTCTCCAGGTTTATCTCAATTATAGTGGCTCCAACCTGCTTCGCCTGCCTCGGAAGCACGTTAAAGGGGGAGACCACGGCCGAGGTTCCGATTATCAAAAGTGCCTGACAGCTCGAGGCGAGCTCGTAGCTCCGCGTCATGGCTGCCATGGGTATCGCCTCGCCGAAGAAGACCACATCGGGCTTCAGTATTCTTCCGCACTCACAATAGGGCGGGTACTCGCCCTTCTTCTGGGCATAGTCATATCTCCTGTTGCACCATAGGCAGGTAAGCGAGCGGGAGTTCCCGTGATACTCAATCACATCCTTTGAGCCTCCCTCCTGGTGGAGGTTGTCAACGTTTTGGGTGATCACGCTCTTAAGTAGGCCCATCGCCTCTAACTCTGCCAACCCGATATGGGCGGCATTGGGCCGAGCCTTATCAACGGTCTCCTCCATTTCCCGCAGCATCTGCCACACCTTTTCAGGGTTGCTCTGAAACGAGTAAATCGACGCGTACTCATCCGGATCATACCTATCCCAGAGACCACCCTTGCTTCTGAAGTCCGGAATCCCCGACTCCACGGAGATACCCGCACCGGTAAGGGCAAGGGTCAGGTTTGAGTCCAAAACCGCCCGTGCAGCTTTTTCAATTGATTCATCCATATATCAGCCTCTGTTGTACTGGTTTTACTAGTTTTACTGGTTGAACTTGTTCAGCTGGTTGTATGAGTTCTGTTTTGTTTGTTGTTTCGTATCACTGAATCTTCCATATGCTCGGAGCTGAACGATCAGAAGCCTAATCAAACCAATGAAACAAGTCCAACTAGCTTAACCAGTTAAACCAATAAAACCAGTTCAACCAATATCGGTTACCTCGAGGCTTATATCCACTGACCTGGCCGAGTGTGTGATGGCGCCAACGGAGATCAGGTCCACGCCCGTTTTGGCGATCTCCCCAATCGATTCCAGCGTCACACTACCGGAAGCCTCCAAAAGCACCCTGCCACCGGCAATGGAAACTGCGCTACTCATCTCCTCCAGGGACATGTTATCCAGCAGGACTGCGTCCGCTCTTGCACTAATGGCCTCTTCAAGGCCCTTTGTATCCGTTACCTCAACCTCAATGCGCACGGTATGGGGCACATGGGCCTTCACCCTTTCCACAGCCCTTGTTATGGACCCAGCCGCTACGATGTGGTTATCCTTAATAAGGATACCGTCGAAAAGCCCAAACCGGTGATTGGACCCCCCGCCAACCCTCACCGCATATTTCTCAAGGAGCCGTAATCCGGGTGTGGTCTTCCTGGTATCGATTACGCGTACCTGGGAGGGTTTTATCTTGTCGACATAGGCCCTGGTAAGGGTGGCAATGCCCGAGAGATGCTGCAGGAAATTGAGGGCAGTCCTCTCACCGATCAGAATCCCCCTTAATGAGCCTTTGAGTTGAGCGATGTAGGTGCCATCTCGTAGCACATCTCCATCGTGGAATTTTGAGTTGACCTCTATACCGGGATCGAGGAGAGAAAAGACTCGGGAGAAGATCTCCATTCCCGCGAGAACGGCATCTTCCTTCGCTGATAGCTGTGCCTCACCCCTAATCTCAGAATCGACGATTGCCGAGGTGGTGATATCACCCGGCCCAATATCCTCATCCAGTGCGTTCTCGAGTATCCTGTCGACGAGCTTGGAGTTGCCGGGGTTCACCTCAATTCCTCAATAAGAGCGAGATTTTGGTTTAACTTCTCTAACTTGGCGATCATGAGATCTGATTTTTCCCTCACATCTTCTACCACGTTCGGGGGTGCTTGCTTCAAGAAGTTGTTATTCGCCAATTTCCTCTGGGATAACTCCCTTTCCCTCTCTGCCTTCCTGATTTCCTTGTATATCCTGTTGCGCTCCTTCTCGTAGTCAATCAATCCCTTGAGAAGCACGTGGACTTGGATATCACCGAATACGTAGGTGGCAGACCTAGCTGGTTTTTCGACTCTGGAGACGATCTCAATGGACTCCGCCTTTGCAAGGGCGATGATATAGCCTCGATTCATCTCAACTATCTCCTTTTCGCGCTCCCCACCCACATCGATGATCGTCTTCACATACGTCTTCGGGGGGATGTTCATCTCCCCCCTCACATTCCTGATACCGGTGATGATCCCTTTCACGAGCTCCATTGCCTCAATCGCTTGCTCATCGTCGATATACTCCCCTGCATGCGGGAATGGTGCCACCATGACGCTTCCTTTTGTATGAGGGAGCCTTTGCCAGATCTCTTCGGTAATAAAGGGCACAAATGGATGGAGAAGCCGCACCACTCCGCTCAGGAGGATTTGAATCACGGACTGGGAAACCCGTCTTCTCCTCTCATCCTCGCTATAGAGCTCGAGCTTTGCCATCTCAAGGTACCAGTCACAGAATTCGTGCCACACGAACTGATAGCACGCGCTGGCAGCCTCGTTGAATTTATACTCATCCATGCAGGCATCTACCTGCTGAGAAACACGCGCGAGCCTCGTCATAATCCACCGATCAGCCAGGCTTAGCTCGGCCTTTTCTATCAGTGGGGGTTCGCAATCCTCCACGTTCATCAGGACAAAGCGCGCTGCATTCCAGATCTTGTTGATAAAGTTCCGATACCCGGCAATCCTCTCCTCTGAAAGCCGTATGTCCCTTCCCTGTATAGCAAGCACCGCGAGGGTAAATCGAAACGCATCAGTGCCGAACCTGTCTAAGACCTCAAGGGGGTCGATAATGTTTCCCTTGCTCTTGCTCATCTTTTGACCCTGCTCATCCTTAACCAGGGCGTGGATGTAAACGTCCCTAAAGGGGACATCCCCCATGAAGTGAATCCCCATCATCATCATTCTCGCAACCCAGAAAAAGAGGATATCAAAGCCGGTGACAAGCACCGAGGTGGGATAATAGGTTTCCAGCTCGTCGGTGGAATCCGGCCAACCCAGTGTTGAGAACGGCCACAGGGCCGAGCTGAACCACGTATCGAGCACGTCTGTTTCCTGCTCAAGATCGGAGCTCTTGCAGGAAGGGCAGGTCTTGGGCTCCTCCTTTGCCACGATCACCTCGCCACATCCCCTGCAATACCAGGCTGGGATTCGGTGTCCCCACCATATCTGTCTCGAGACGCACCAATCCCTGATGTTGTTCATCCATTCAAAATACACGGCCTCCCAATTCGACGGCACTATCCTCGTCCTAGCCTCCCTCACCGCTTCGACAGCCTTTTCGGCAAGAGGGCCTACCTTTACAAACCACTGTTTGGACAATAATGGTTCGATCATTGTTTTGCATCGGTAGCAATGCCCCACCGCATTTCTATAGGGCTCGACCCTTTCAAGCAAACCGGCATCCCTCAGGTCATCGAGGATCTTCTCCCTGCATTCAAACCGGTCCATTCCCTGGTATGGACCGGCTAAATCGTTCATCCTCCCATCATCATCGATAACGCGTATGCGCTCGAGATCATGCGTGTTGCCGATCTCGAAATCATTGATGTCATGGGCGGGCGTGATCTTCAGAGCGCCGGTACCGAACTCCATGTCCACATACTTGTCATAAATCACGGGAATAGGCTTATTCAGGATCGGCAAAAGGACATTGAGCCCCGAGAGGTCTCTAAAGCGTTCATCCTGGGGATTCACGGCTACTGCAGTGTCGCCCAGCAGCGTCTCAGGTCTCGTTGTGGCAACCGTCAGGAAGCCCTCTTGCTTCTCAAAGGGATAGTGAATGTAGTAGAGAGAGCTGTCCATCTCCTCGTGCTCCACCTCGAGATCTGCAAGGGCAGTGTGGCACCGGGGACACCAGTTTATGATGTAATCTCCCCTGTAGATCAAGCCCTCTTCATAGAGACTCACAAACACCTCCCTCACGGCCCTTGAAAGGCCCTCATCCATGGTAAACCTCTCCCGGCTCCAGTCACATGAGCTTCCCAGTCTCTTGAGCTGGTTGATGATCATGCGGCCATACTTCTCCCGCCATTCCCATACCAACTCGATAAATCGCTCTCGACCGACCTGGTGTCGATCGGCCCCCTTTTGTGCCAAATCCTTTTCCACCACGTTTTGTGTGGCGATACCCGCGTGGTCAGTGCCAGGTTGCCATAGCACATTATACCCCTTCATTCGCTTGTATCTGCACAACACATCCTGAAGGGTGTTATTAAGGGCGTGACCCATGTGTAGACTGCCAGTGACATTCGGTGGGGGAATGACTATGGAGAAGACAGGCCTCTTTGATTTGGTGTCTGCTTTAAATAACGAGTTCTCTTCCCAATAATCGTACCACTTAGACTCAACCTCACCTGGTTCGTATGCCGTGGCCAAGCCGTTGCTTTCCATTAGGTGATTCTCCTCCTCTATTTTTCAGACCTCAATCCACACGAAAGACCTTGATCAGTAACAAGTAAATGGGCACAACGACATGTCTTGATATTCTTACCCACTGCCCTTGTGCCCATTTAATCTAAAAAGGAAACTATTGCTCCTCGGATTCTATACTCCTCTTCAAGACATCGATCTCCTCTCTGATAATCCTCTCGGCTACCTCGGGTATTACCTCCCTGGCCACACGCTCAAGCACCTCACGTACCGTCTGTGTGAGCACTGCCTCGATCTTTTCCTCTGAGATTATTGGCTCCTCCCGTGGGATCTCCTCCCTGATGAGTTCTTCTGTCACCGCTTCCTCTTCGGCGGCAGGAGCTTCAGGCGCACCTTCCTCAGCTACTTCCTCTTCCTCTGGTTTCTCGAGTTCAACCGCGCCCTCCAATTCGGGTTCCTCGAGGATTTCTTCCTCCACTTCTTTGAATTCCTCTCCTATCTTGATCTCCTCCTCGAGGTCCAGTATGGGCTCCTCCTCTGCGGTCTCCGCAGCCTCAACAGGCTCAGCTGCTTGTTGCTCACCTTCTGCCACTAACTCCTCGAATCCCTCATCAAGCTTGATTTCCTCATCCAGATCGATTGCGGGCTCCTGTTCTGCCTCCGCAGCCTTTGGCTCACCCTCTGAGACCATTTCCTCTAATCCCTCGAGTTCTTCGAGCCCCACATCGAGCTCGATCTCCTCCTCGAGATCGAGAGCTGGCTCTGCCTCCTCCCCAGGAGCTTGATCTGATCTTTCCATGAGAACGGTTTCCTCGCCGCTTTCATCCTCACTCGGCACCGCAGTGCCACCCTCTTCCTTCTCATCCTCTATAAGGAGCTCTTCCAGGCCCTCAATGTTGCCCTCTCCAGCTTCCGGTGCACGGCCCTCCTCAACTACATCAACGAGATCAATGACCTCCTCTTGCCCGCCTAATTCCTTTGCATCCTCCTCGCCCAATATATCCTCGTCAAAATCAAAATCGAGCAGGTCCTCATCCTCGTTTTTAGTCAGGTCTTTATTGGTGTCATCATCCTTGGCCATGACCATCCCCCTCTTTATTGTTTTGAGATAGACACTATTCTACCACTATCATACTACGTTGAATAGTGTCAAGGCCTTTAATCAGCAGTGAAGCATGAACATCCACTGATGGGTATCACGCTCGCCTGAGACGGAACATTTTCTCTATCATACCACCTTCAAATCCAAAATGGGGTGGCGAAAGCATGTTTTCTGCCAGGTTTCCTCACACACCACCACGTGGACGATCTGTTTTTTCATTTCATGGGGACCGTAGTAATATTCGATATTATTTACCCACTCAAATCCCTGTCTTCTGTTGTCCGTGTCAGCTTGTGTGTAGCTCAAAAACTCGCTCATCAGCGGAATCGTCATGCCGTCATGGAATGCCAGAGCTGCCTCAAGCACATACCCGTAGTATTGCATTTGTGTATCATCGCCTGTGCCCACGTCCCTCTGCAGGCAGTGCTCAGCCCAAAGCACGTCCCGGACACATTTCTGGGTACCATAGATCATGAGCAGGGTATGTG
>QMLW01000048.1 GCA_003646935.1 Deltaproteobacteria bacterium | reverse complement strand
GGTGGGCTACCGCCTGTCGGTCACCAAACCCAGCTCCGGGGAGATGAACCTGATCTTAACCCCCCAGGGGATCGAGTACAGCGCCCCTGCCACCGAGGGGGCCTGAGATGAGAAGGAGCACGGGCTTCACCCTGATCGAGCTCATGGTCACACTCGGCATCATTGGGATGCTGGCGAGCCTCGCCGTGCCCCTGGCCAGCTCCTACCGCACAAAGGCCGAATACGCGAGCCTCACCGCCACCCTGCGCTACCTTATGGACGGCCAGGAGACCTACTTCATCGAAAACGACTGCTTTTATCCCGACGGCTTCGGCTCGATCACGGTCAATCGGGGCCAGCAGAAGGATATCCCCGAGCTCGCCTATACCTTCCCCGCCGACCACAAGCACCGTTACCTCATCTGGGCCATCAACTTCAACTGGGGAACCTGGAAGCTCAACTACTATTGGATTTACGTATATGCCGATTTCGACAGAAACGGCAACGGCCAGAACGACCTCTACATTGTCAGGACCTACTTGCTCAACAACGATCCTATCACATCTGGCGGAACAAGGTACTACCGGTTGATCCAGCAGTTTCAGTAAGGTGTTGAATGCATCAGGTGCGCCACGGTTAGATCATCAGGCCTTGTGGATCGGGCGGATCAAGTGCTACTGTAACGCCAGGATGAAATGGATTCCAGCCGAGGACCTCGGCAAGACGCCCGGCCGGTGCTTTACCAGGTAACACTCCTGCCTTCCGGTCTCGGTTTCAGAAAAAGCCTACCCGGAGAATCAATGGCACTGAGGGATGAGCTCTTATCCCATTTCCCTTTCGCTACATTATCATTCTTATAAAAATACATTATTTCAGTGCCTAATATACAGGCCTCGCCCGATACCCTTTTTCTCCCTCTATGCTTATATTCCAATCAAACAGGTCAAGGTTTTCCCGGAAAGGAGGATGACATCTGAATATCTGGGAGCTCCACTATCTCCTCTCCAAGCTCAAGGTAAAGGACATCATGGTAAAGGACCCCATCGTCACTCCCCATGAGATGCCCGCCGAGGAGGCCCTCCAACTGGGAAGGGTAAAGGGCTTTGGCGCCTTCCCCGTCGCCTCAAACAGCACGCTGATGGGTATCATCACCGAATCGGATATCGTGAACCTCATGACCAAGGTGCTGGGGATCGAGGAGAAAGGCAAGCGGATAGACATCAAGATCAACCGCGAGTTCGGGAACATGAAGCGGGTCATGGAGCTCCTCGACAGGGAGAGGAGTATTCTGCTGAGCTATTTCACCTACCATGGACCGGAGGGAGACTACCTCATGGTGCTCAGGTTGGCGAACGGCGATGCCGGCAAGATCGCGGAGAAGCTCGGCGCCGAGGGATTTGAGGTGAACTACATGGGATAGGTCCCTCACATGAAGAGCAACACCTGCCCGCTGTTTGTTTGCAATACGTGCAGGGCATACAACGGAAAGGAGAAGATCGATGAAAAACGGGATCAAACATATCTATGCTACCGATGCGGTTTTGCTTTGCCGTGAACTCCGAAACACTGCTTGTCGAGTATGGCGTCATTCTGGAGGAACTAAACTGGACTGCAAGAGCCGTAGGCTAATGTCTCTCTAGTGAAGGTGCCTTCGGAACAATTGAAGATGCACAGCAAGAGATGAAGGACACCTTCGGTGCAACTGACACCTGCACCATGGGTCGCTTCAGAAAAAAGCGGGAAGCAGGGCGATCTCCTTTTCAAGGGCTTCAATGGCCATGCTCTGACGGGGCGAGGCGCAGTTGGCTGGAAGCGCTGCTTCCCGTTCCCGGAGTTTCCTTTCAAGGGCCTCAAACACGTTTTCAGGTGAGAGGCCTCCCGCGAGTATAACGGGGATGTCGCTCTGTTGGGCGAGTTCCCTGGAGAGATCCCAATCGGCAGTGCACGTAGTGTGGTCTATAGAAGTCGAGGCATCGTGCAAGGGTTTCCGCATCCCCGAAAAGAGGAAGCAGGCTATTTTTGCGGATTGTCCTCTGCCAGTCCTCCAACCATTCCCCGTGCCCTTGTCCAGCCGAAAAGGGAGGTAGATGCCGGCGCTATTTATCAGGGTATCAACCCTTCCATAGGCGGTGATCACTTCCTGAAACAAGTGTTCCGTTTGGGTCAAGTCATCGAGATTCGCTTGAAACACCTGGGAATCGTTCCCCGCGCTCTCTTGAAGTTCTTCGGCCTTTTCCTTGTGCCTATGATACTGGATGGCGATTGTTGCCCCTGCCTCGGACAAATACCTGACAATTGATGCGCCAATCCCCCCAGTAGCACCGGCCAGAAGCACAATCTGTCCGTGCAGATTCACTTTCATTGGTCTTTTCTCCTTTTGACGATGGTATTGGCACAGATGAAGGTGATCACCTGACCGCAGAGATGTAGACAGTATCTTACTCTCCTTGGTACCTATCCTTTTTTTAAGACTAGGGCCTGAAACTTGCCACCTGGACACGTGTTCCGAATCGCACAAACCGGACAGATCGTTAACCCAAATATCACATAATACACCACGTGACAGGCCACGTATCCCACGGAATAGGTAATACCGAGTTTCGCAATCCAGAACAGGGGAAATACCATTATGCCGAGCCAGGCGATGATCGCAAGTGCGGCATGGAGCTCGAATTTCTTCCTTGACTTCACCGGGTTCTTATCGGTGTAGATATATTTCGCCATGATGTTCCCGGGAACGATACCCATCACTGCAGGACAGAATTCCCCCACATACGGACAATCCTGGTGCACGCAGCAGTAAGCCTGAAAATAGCACATGAAAAGGTAGAGCAAGGCGAATATGAAAGACAGAACGAAGCTGTATGTCCATAGGTATACGAAAACCACGACAAGAATCAGGGACAGTGGAGCAGTCACGATTACATAGAGCCCCTTTCTCCGATAGGGAACACAAGACATATCCGGCTTGCACTTATCGGACATCTCCCAAACAGATGATATTCGACGATGAACCTCCTTCACATGAAATATCAATGACCTCAAATCCCTTTAGGCTTTCATTGGGTATGTAGTCGGTGCAGGAGAGCATTCGGGTGGGGCCGGCAGTCATCAACACCTTATCGAGATGCAGTATGGAATCGGGGAGGTATAGTATTCGTACCTCGTAGCCCATAGTACTGAGAAGCGAGGATATCTGCGTTACCCCCTCTTCATTGGTCCTGATGGTGCGCCCCACAAAGGCAACAGTACCGGCTAGGATGATGACGTCTCCGCCTTCAACGGTTCCCGGCGCTCTGATCTCCCCGACAGGGGGTTCGCCTATCGACTCCAGGGCATCTGAAATCCACTGCTCCTCGCCTCGCCTGGTGTCCAATCCGAGCCGTAGCCTGATATAGCCATGAGGGGTGCACAGTGCGGTTCTCAGCATGGAATCTCAGCACCCTGTTCAAGCCTATATCAAGGTTCAGCTTTTTTCTTTTTCCACGGCTTAAAGATGGATACAAATATCGTAATAACAAGCATCAAGCATTGAAGACCGCCGAAGATAAGGTTCATTTTTTGGTTATACAAAAGAGATGATATCGAAGGGGTTCTCCTGGTAACCCCAAATGCCGAACATGCCGATCAAGCTTTGCTGGCAGCGTGCTAAGGTACTGGTTTCTGAAGTGGCAAGGGGAATCCTAAGACGAAAATGCCCTATTCATGTATGGATATAGTCCTTTACGCCTTCCTTTCGATTTTTCATGGCCTCGGATTCGGCGGAGAGTTCGTCCAGCAAATGAGAGAGGGGCCAGGTTTCCGATATGGGTGTAAGGGATGCCCAGAGAGGTGGAGGAAATTCCGAGAGACGATAGATTGCAATCAATCGATAGAGCTCCTTCTGGGTGAAGCCGGACATGATGATGGCCCGTCTCATCTCTGAGCTTTTTCCGAGCCCGGCCTTGTCCTTTGAAGCCAATACCTCCTTGAGACTCTTGGCTGAGTCCTGATCCGAGGCAAAGATAGTCGGCATATCCTTAAAGCCATTCTGCTCCAGGAGGCTTAGCAGTGAGGATTGCTCTCCCGGCAGATACCCGCATACCACGATCGCCCGAGGGCCATACATCCTTTTTTTAGATTTACCGGCCTTTCTAAACGTTCCTTTTGTCATGACTGCCTTACCGTGATATTCGAAATCCTTTCGGCGAAATAGGGAAAAACTGCAGATCTAAACTATTCGAAACTAGGTGGACTATAATCTAATGATCACGATAAATCAAGGCTTATTTGTACATTTAAACTACGGATATTGAATCCGTAGATAAGTCAATGTATCGTGCCTCCAGTTACATGGTTTGCCATGAAGAGTGGCGGACGAAGATCATAAAGCAATCAGCCCTTTAAGGTATATCCAAGAAGCTGGTTACGAGTGGAGGAGTTATTCAAACTTGACTATGTTCCCATGAAACTACTATGATTCAACAGGCTGTGGGACTGAAATCTCCTGATATGTTATAGTTTTACCTTACAGACGGTGCTGTGCATATCGAGGTTTCGGCTTGAAGCCTTTAGGGAAAGTTTCCATGGAGCCTGAAAAAAAATTCGATTACGACTATATAATCATTGGATCGGGGTTCGGCGGGAGCGTCTCAGCGATGCGCCTCGGGGAGAAGGGCTATAGGGTGGCGGTGCTTGAGAAGGGCAGGCGCTACCGCACTGAGGATTTCCCTTGCACCAACTGGAACGTTCGAAAGAGCCTGTGGATGCCGGGACTCGGGCTTTACGGCATCTTCGCTCTCACCTTTCTCAGGCATGTGTTTGTCCTCCACGGCGCCGGCGTTGGGGGAGGAAGCCTCAACTATTGCAACCAGCTCCTGGTGCCGCCCGATGAGGTGTTTGAGAAGCCAGAGTGGGGTTCGGGGGACTGGAAGGCGAGATTGGCGCCCTTCTATGAGGTTGCCAGAGGCATGCTGGGGGCGAACCCGAGTCCTCGGGTAGGCACGGCGGATGAGATCTTAGCTGATATCGGTAGGGAGATCCGGGGAGAGGACACCTTCCATATCAATGATGTGGGCGTGTTCTTCGGGGAACCCGATAAGACTGTCCCCGATCCCTACTTCAACGGAGAAGGCCCGGATAGAACGGGCTGTACGTTCTGCGGCGCGTGTATCGTGGGTTGCAGGGTAGGGGGCAAAAATACCTTAGACAAGAATTACCTCTATCTCGCTGAACACAAGCACGGCGTTGAGATTATCCCAGAAACCGAGGCAACGGTCAGCCCATAAGCTCGTGGCCGGAGGTGGTATTCGATGTGCCGATTACCGCGCATATCCTGGGAGGTGCGGTGATGGGGGAAAGCCCGGAGAAAGGGGTGGTTGGCTTCGACGGAGAGGTCCACGGGTATCCCAACCTCTACGTGGTGGCTGGATTTCTGAGCGGCGTAATCGGCGGTGTAATCTTGGCATCCGGGCCAATTATCATCATTTACCTTACCCTTCGGGGATTTAGCAAGGAGGAGTTCAAGGCTGCATTTCTGCTCTGGGCGTTGATCCAGGGCTGCCTGCTGATCCCATTCTATACGGCGGCAGGGATGCTGACCTCTAAAGTCTTTCTGTGGGGGCTCATAGCTTTGCCCTTTGCGGGGGTAGGACTTCTTGTTGGCATGAAACTCTTCGAAAAGGTGAGAGTGAGGCAATTTGCGATCGAGGTGCACCAGGGGCCGAAGCCGGAATATGGCATCGAGCACCTAAAGGAGTATTTCCATGCACGAGGCTTCAGGGCCTACGAGGCCAAAGGCGCATACGGAATGCTGTGGGCGTGGCTACCCGAGGAGAAGTAAAGAGAAAAAAAGTGAACGCATGAAATGGGAATGGGAACTGGGGTATTCATGTTCGGCGATGATCATGATCCCCTTAATCATAGAAGGGTACATTCCGTGAGCAAGCTCATTATTGCAATCGCTTCGGCTCTGGCAGTTACTCTCCTGTTCGGCCTTTGTTCACCAGTGACCCACGCCAGGGTGGACGAAACCAATTCCGGGAGGGAGGAGCCGAAGGCCGCGCCAATGTGTTTCACGGAATCAGGGCTTTTTGATGCAGCCATGGAGTGCTGTAGGGGTGGCCAGTATAGAAAGGCTATCGTGCATTTCAAATTTTTTCTCATCTATTACGCACAATCCGGGCTAGCGGACAATGCCCAGTTCTGGATCGGTGAGTGCTACAGGGCTCAACACAAGCTCGAGGAGTCAATTGCAGCCTACCAACGGGTGATTGATGACTATCCAGAGGGAAACAAGATGCCGAGAGCCATGCTCCACCAGGGATTCGCTTACTTAAAGATGGGTGATAAGATAAATGCGAAGCAGGTCCTAAGGGACTTGACCGATGAACTTCCCGCGACCGAGGAGGCGGAGATCGCACGCAAGGTGCTTAAACGAGTATCCAGGATCGAAACCGGCAGAGTGACCAGCCTCTCACCGGACATGAGGGAGTGGAGAATCTTAAAGGGAATTCCCCATGAAGAGGTCCCGTGGATTGCGATACAAGAGGAAAGGACGGTCGATGAGGAAATCGCCAGAAGGGATCGTGTTGTGGAGGGCTACCAGATAGAGATTACACGCGCTATTAAGAAGAATTGGTCCTTCCCGTTTCTCCTCTTCAACGTAAAGCAAGAGGAGATACCCGAGGCAGTCGTCATACTAAAGCTCAGATATGACGGGAGGGTGCTCGAGGTATCGTTCAAGGAGCGGTCTCACAATGAGCTGTTCGATGAGTCAATCGTGAACGCCATCGAGAAATCAGACCCCCTCCCTGAATTTCCCTCTGGATACGAGAAGACATACGATGAGGTCGAGATTCGATTTAGCCTCAAAGGAGCCGTGTTTAAATAGCAGCGGAAATCTTCTTCTTTTGCGATGAAACTGCGCATAAAGAGGCTCAATCGATAGTTCATTAAACAAATAGACTGAAAGAACTGCCGTCTTTTAAATAAGCTGTAGAAGTTTCTAAATATAACATTATACCAGCTCATCCCTTCTGGATTTTGGCCCATCTCCACAATCGATCAAAATTTGTCTTTACTAATCCTCGAAAAGCATTAATATCTCTGTCTTTCGACTATACTGTATAAATATTCGCGTTTCGCCCTTAGCGATTGCAAGGGCCGATACAGAGGTTGGATAAGGGTAACTATGTGAATTGAGAGACGCTGCAAAGATGATTGAACGCTGGTCAAAGCAGAACGGATACCGAGATGTGCTGGCCATTAGCCTGCCTCTGGTGGCCTCCATGGGCTCGATTACCCTGATGCAGTTCACCGACCGGATGTTCCTAGCAAACTACTCGGTTGATGCCATTGCAGCAGCACTGCCGGCCGGCATAGCTTCCTTTACCAGCATAGCCTTCTTCATGGGAGTAGCAAACTACACCAACGCCTTTGTGGCCCAGTATGTAGGGGCCCGGGCCTATGGCCGGGTAGGGGCCTCGGTGTGGCAGGGCATCTATTTCGCTCTTGTAGCCTCCTGCGTGCTGGCTTCGCTCTACTTCATCTCCGGAACGCTGTTCGAGTTCATCGGTCACTCATCACGGATTCGGGCCCTGGAGATAACCTACTTTAACATACTCACCCTGGGGGCAGGACTGGTGGTGCTCGGCTCAGCAATGGCCAGCTTCTATACGGGCAGGGGGCTCACCTGGACGGTGATGCTCGTTCACATGGCAGGGGCAGCCGTCAATATACCGCTGGATTACTGTCTGATCAATGGAGTGGGTCCTTTTCCTGAGCTCGGGATTATGGGGGCGGCAATCGCCACGGTGACTGCCTCAGGCACTATCGTGGCCATCCTGTGCATACTCATCTTCAGCCCTGCCAATCGAAAGCGGTTCAGCACCTGGGAATGCAGGGCCTTCGATGGAGAGCTCTTCGGCAGATTGATGCGATATGGACTTCCCAGCGGGGTGCAGTTCTTCCTGGAGATCTTCGGACTCACCTTCTTCATCCAGATGTTGGGACGGTTGGGAGACCTGGAGCTGGCCGCATCCAATATTGTGCTCTCCATTGAGACGCTCTCCTTCCTTCCCATGGTTGGGTTTCACGTGGGAAACGCCACGCTGGTGGGCCAGGCCATAGGCCGCGGCAGGCCTGAGCAGGGCTCATATTCCACCACGAGCACGCTGCACCTCATTATGGCCTACATGATGTTCGTGGCAGCTGCCTTCATTGTTACGCCCGAGCCACTCCTCCATCTATTCAAGGCGCACCACCACACTCCAGAGCAGTATGCACGGATCAATGATCTGGGGGTCATCCTGATGCGGTTCGTGGCCGTGTTCTGCTTCTTCGACGCCCTGAACCTCGTGTACTCCGGGGCCATCAAAGGCGCAGGTGATACCAGGTTTATCATGTGGACCATCGGGGCATTGTCCATCGGGGTGATGATCGCCCCGATCTATCTGGCACTAGAGGTCTTCGGGGCCGGTCTCTATGCGGCCTGGACCATCGCCACACTTTATATTTGTGTGTTAGGACTAGCGTTTATGTGGCGCTACCGTCAGGGCAAATGGAAATCGATGAAGGTTATCGAGCCGCAGCCTGTCGGGAACGGGGGTCGGGGAAGATGTGCAGCGGTTTTGGAGGTAGGATCGGCCGGCACCTAGCGTCAAACAGAGGAGTATGAGGGCAGGTAAGGGTACCAAGGTAAAAAACGATGGAGGTGATCAGATGAGAGGGCTTGACATTACAGTGAAACGGCAGGGGCCTATTGCCACGGTGACCCTGAACCGCTTCACATTGTCGTTGGATATGCTCAGGGAATTGAGGGAAATCGCGTCGGGCTTTCAGGATGACTTGGACACGCGAATCGTGATCCTGACAGGGACATCGAGTTTTTTCAGCGCCGGTCTTGACCTCAAGGATCCGGAGATCAAGAAGATGTTGTCGGGCAGCTTGGAGGAGCGACGGGAACGAGTGCTGCTGGGTCCCCGGGCGTGCCGTGCCTGGGAGGAGACATCGCCCGTCACCATTGCCGCGATCGAAGGG
>QMLW01000047.1 GCA_003646935.1 Deltaproteobacteria bacterium | reverse complement strand
CTATTGGATGGATATTCGCATCAAGCGTCCCTCTTGTAACTGCTCGATGATGTCATCAATGATGTAAATGGAGTTCACGAATTCCGTGGCTGCCCTGCCAACCTGCTCAATGCTGTTGCAGTCGCTTCCGCTTTTGGGGGGCAGGTTCAGGACAGCGCCAGCTTAGAGCATAGTCTTGACAGTATACCACGTTGACCTTTCAATGGCTCAACTCTGTGGCTGGGCTCTTATGAAGCCCACCATACCCCTGATGCTGTTTTTTATAAAGTACGTCTCCCTCTCCCGTATATCCGGTTCCAGTTGATGGAAGGATCGAACCCCGGGATCCATGGAGAGGATTTCCTCGAGGATTTCTTCTTCATCCAGTTCAAGTCCCTTGTCGCGCCTCCGTTCTATGATGTCAAGCCACAGCTCTATCTGCTCGCGGGCACTCTCAAGCATGCTTACCGCATTGTCCATGATGCCATAGTGGCCGTAGCATATCCTTTTAGGGCTATGTTCGATAACCTTCGTTATGGAGCGCAGGGCCACTTCGGGCTGAAAGGGATGCGGGGTTGCAGGCCTCCTATAGGGCGGGTTTCCCGAGGGAATCCTGACCCCCGAGACCTCCCCGGCGAGCACGATGTCCTCGAGGAAAAAGCACATGTGATGGGATGCGTGTCCCGGTGTTTCCAGGGCCTCGATTCGATACCCCTTCCACTGGATATCGCATCCTGGACAGAGCTTCTCGCTGTTTATCGGTGTGGGTTCGCCATAGGTCCTGGCGAGATCCCCAAGAGCCTTCACGGAGCCACGCCACAGCCTTTCCGGATCGGCGAGGTGATCGACTGCCTGAGGGTGGCACACTACGGTTGGCTCCGGGTACCGTGCTATCAGATCTCCACATCCACCGGCATGATCGAGATGGATATGGGTCAGCAGGATATAGTCGATACCCTTGACCCCAAGCCCTTTCAAAGCATCGCATGCCATGGGCACCGTAGTGCAGGGGCCGGGATCGATGACTATGGCCCGATCGTCTGCCTTGATAACCCAAGTGCTGATGAAACGGCGAAACCCCGGAAGGGGCAGATCGAGGTCGATGAGAAATAGATTCTCAGAGATGTTCTGTATCGGTGCGCGGGTCATAACGAAGGAAGGCCGAAGGTTGCCCTCTCACCCAATTCCTCTTCGATTCTGAGGAGCCTGTTGTACTTGCAGATCCTCTCGGATCGGCTGAGCGATCCCGTCTTTATCTGTCCGCTGCCCACAGCCACGCTCAGGTCTGCAATAAAGCTATCCTCGGTTTCCCCGGAACGATGGGAGATGATGGTCCTCCAGCCCGCGCCGTGGGTCATCTCGATGGCCTGGAGCGTTTCCGTGAGGGTTCCTATTTGATTCAGCTTGATCAGGACCGCGTTTGAGGAGCTCTCCTTGATCCCCCTGGCAATCCTCTCGGGGTTGGTCACGTAGAGATCATCGCCCACGAGCTGGACCCAATCCCCCAGTCGTTCAGTCAAAACCCTCCAGCTGTCCCAGTCATTTTCATCGAGGCCATCCTCGATGGAGAAGATGGGATAGCGGTCCACCAGGTCGGCGTAGTAGTCGATCATCATGGCTGGATCCCGCTTTGATTGGTCTAACTCTTTGAAGACATACCTCCCCCCTTCATAGAATGAGGATGCTGCTGCATCGAGAGCGAGCACTACATCCTCGCCGGGCCTATAGCCCGCCTTCTCTATTCCCTCCAATATCACCTCGATCCCCTGCTCGTTTGATGTGAGATCGGGCGCAAACCCACCCTCATCTCCCACGCCTGTTGCCAATCCCTTATCCCTTAGAACCCGTGCGAGGGAATGGAAGACCTCTGCCCCTATTCGCAGGGCATCCCGAAAGTTCTCTCCTCCCTTTGGCACGATCATGAATTCCTGCAGATCGAGGTTGTTCGCAGCGTGTTTCCCGCCATTCACGATGTTCATCATGGGCATGGGAAGCCTATGTGCATTGAGGCCTCCCATGTATCTGTAGAGCGGGATGCCCAGTGAATCGGCGGCTGCCCTGGCCACGGCGAGCGAGACGCCCAGTATGGCGTTTGCTCCCAGTTTGGCCTTGTTTGGCGTTCCATCCAGCTCGATCATGACGCTGTCAACAAGACATTGATCAAAGGGATCCATTCCCAAGATGGCCGGTTCAATGGTGCTATTCACGTTTTTCACCGCCTTTAGTACCCCTTTGCCCAGGTACCTTGTTTGATCGCCATCCCGTAACTCCAAGGCCTCGAACTCTCCGGTGGAGGCTCCAGACGGAACGGCAGCTAGTCCCCACCCGCCATCCGAAAGGCCTACCTCAACCTCGATCGTGGGGTTTCCCCGGGAGTCCAGGATCTCCCTGGCAAAAACCATCTCGATCTTTTCCATATCTCTATCCTTCCCTTACTGTAGCAAAGACCAATCAAACGGAAGCAATATTCTCAGCTGCAAACTACTTGCTGCCTCCTGCTTTTCCCTGTCCCAATGTCCATCGGCCGTCTCTGTATTCTGCTACGGTGACGTCTCTGGCGAGCGAGCCATTGCGATTGAAATACAGAGGACCAGCAAGACCCGGTACAGCATGTTCTTTTGAATCAAGGCCCATGAGGACGTCGTTGAGGGATTTGAAGTTCGACCCCGATTTTCGTATCGCCCAGAACAGTAGATCAACTGCATCGTATGTCTGGGCCGCGAGCCAGTCCATACGGTATTTCCACTGTTTCTCATACCGAGCCCTTATCTCCGTTCCCCTCTTAAACTCGGATGTCCAGATGCTCGGATGGGCTGCCATGATTCCCTGGTGTCCGTCCCCTACCAATTCCTTGAATTCCTCCGATGCGAGTCTATATGTCCCAAAGATCACGGGTTTGTCAATCCCATCCGGCCATTTTCTAAGGATCAGCGCGGTTGCCCGCGAGCCTCCCGCTGAGAAGATTACCTCAGGCCGCAGTAGAGCGATCTTCTGAAGCGCATCATAGAGACCGGCGAAGGGGTACCTTCCCATGGAGAAGGATTTCACCGAGAGCCCGAGTTCCTGGCCCGTGAGGAGAAAGGCATGTTTCAATTGCGTGCCCAGGGAAGAGCCCTCATATACTAGAGCTACCGTTACTTTGCCCATTGTCTTGCGTATATAGCGAGCGAGCGATATCGCCTGTTGGCGATCGGAGAGGATCGTTCTGAACAGATAGGGAGATTTTACGGTCTCGAGATCGTTTCCCGTAGCCACGGGGGAAATAGTGGTCAATCGAGCCGCGTGATAGAAAGGGATCGCAGAGAGCGTACAACCAGTGGTGAGGTGTCCCACCACCGCCAAAATTGATGGGTAGCTTGTGATTCGCTCTGCCAGCTGCCTTGCCCGTGCAGGTTCGCCCCTATCGTCTAAGGCGATCAGCTTCACTGGTTTCCCGTTCACCCGGGATTGATCTTCCCTCTCATCCTCCCGCAACCGTGCTCCCCTGAGCATGGAGAGGCCACATGGGGCTAGAGGCCCTGAAAGTGGGGCGATAACCGCGATGAATATTGGCCTCTGATCGCGTTTTGTCTCGGATGCCTGTCCTGAAGCCCGAGACAGCAGTAAAAACAAGAAAAGAGCTGGAATGAAAAATGAAAGTACGCGTTTCATGGTCGATGTTCGTTGGAAATCATAGGTCATCAGTTGTGATCCTAAAATAAGAGCAACGGCCTCCCCCGCAAGGGACATGCTCGGTTCACCTCTCCCTAAAGACGATTTTCAGGGGGATGAGCTCGAGGCCAAGTTGGGCCTTGAATTGGTTTATCAGGTACCGTTCGTAGGCGCGGCGTACATAATCCGCCCTGTTCACAAAGATAATAATCGTAGTTGGATGAACTGAAACCTGTGTGGCGTAGAGGAGTTTCAGCTCCTTTCCCCTGCTTTGTGGAGGCGGATGTCTCCCCACGGCGTTCTCTAATGCCTTGTTGAGGGCGGGGGTTGGGATACGGGTGTTGAGCTGTTTCCAGAGCCTATCGATCAAGGGAAACAGTTTTGAGACTCCCTCTCCTGTAAGGGCCGAGATATGTAGCATGGGTGCGAAGGAGATAAATGCCAACCGCCTTTCAATGGCATTGCCCATTAATCGAACACGTGAGGGATCGGTTTTCACGAGATCCCATTTATTGAGCCCCAGAATTATGCCGCAGCCTCGATCAAGCGCATACCCACAGATTCTCGCATCCTGCTCACATATTCCTTCTTGAGCATCGAGCAAAATAAGGGCAATATGACACCTGCTGATCGCCTTGAGCGCCTTTATGGTCGAGAATATCTCTACCCTTTCCTTGACCCGGGTTCTCCTCCTGATGCCCGCAGTATCTATAAGCAAGTAAGGTTCACCCCTCCTCTCAAAGGATATGTCCACTGCATCTCTGGTGGTGCCGGGTTGCTCGCTTACGATTAAACGCTCAAAGCCGATTATCCTGTTGATCAGCGATGATTTTCCCACGTTCGGTCGACCGATAATTGCAATCCCTCTGCGGCCTTCTTCCACCCGAAGACCTTCAATGGAGGGAAGATCAACTTTTATCTGATCCATCAGGGAACCAATACCGTATCCATGGGCCGAGGAGATGGGAAAGACCCTGTCCATGCCAAGGGAGTAGAACTCCAGGCTTTGCCATTCATGTTCGGGGCCATCTATCTTGTTTACCGTGCATAGCACCTTTTTATCGGATCGCTTCAGAAGCAAGTACAGCTCCTTATCGCCAATCGTCAATCCCGCCTTCCCATCCAAGAGGAGGATAACCAGATCCGCCTCCTGGATGGCGATTTCAACCTGTCTGGTGACCTCAACCGATAGCCTTTCCTCGCCGAGGGAATCAAAACCGCCGGTATCGACCAGCACGAAGGATTTTCCATTCCATTCCACGGTAGCGTAGAGGCGGTCCCTGGTAACGCCGGGGATGTCGTCGACGAGGGCATCCCTCTTTCTGGTTAGACGGTTGAAAAGGGTTGATTTCCCAACATTGGGGCGACCAACTATGGCGATGATCGGGAGCATCCTGTGGATATACAGAAGGGTAATGAAGAGTTCAAGTTATAAAATCGCTTCGCGATTTTATATAACGCCTGCCCGCCATGCGAGACGCAAGGCAAGGCGGGCGGGCGGCTTCGCCGCTCTAAAAAAGGAAATACTATACATGCGCAAGGCAAGAGGGGCTATGGTTTCTTCATGGCTGATGCTTTTGGCAGAACTATATAGAATTCATTGCCGTTTTCCTTTGGCGTGCAGCCCGCATACCCCTCGTGAAGCTTAACAATATGCTTCACGAAGTGCAGCCCATGGCCCGAGCCATCGATATCATGATCTTCAGACCTCTTGTACCCATCCTCAAAGATGAGGAGCGCCTCCTTTTGGGAGATCGGTGTTCCCGTGGTAAAGAGGGTGAATTTCAGGGCGCTCCGGATATCGGGGGACACCTGATCCAGGAGCTCAACCCCGTAGGAGATGTACTTTCGGTCGATACCATTTTCATCTGGAGCAGGCCGACAATACTTCAGGGCATTGGAGAGCAGATTTGCGAATACTTGAGCACTGAGGCCTAGGTCGATAAATATCGTCAAGGCTTCATCAGGGGGAAGGCTCGAGGGTTCGATAATCTCTATGCCCTTATCCGTTAGTCTCTTCTTGTAGTGCTCCAGCTCAGGCAAGAATATATCCGTCAGAAGATGATAGGACCGCCTCTTGAGCACATAGCTTCCTACCGTGAAGTGTTCTCTTCTAAAGAGGGTTTCAATGAAGAGGCTTATGTGGTTGAAGTGACTTTTAAACTCCTCCATCTTGCTCTCCATATCCCTTTGGATGCGTCGGAGCTTATCGGCGGCCTTTGCGATATCCTTGCCCCTTGGAATATCACGGTCTACAATCATGGGGAGCGTGGCGTTCAGCGTTTCTAAGGCGTTGAGATGCTTCTGTAGGTTTTTCTTCATGTTAATTAAAAAGGCCTTATAATAAAGGTTTGGCGTAATCACGTTGTGCTCGATATCGGAGACGAGCTCATTGATAAACCGTATGTGCTCGATGTTCTGTTCAACGGCGAGCTTATTGTGCATATTGTAGCCAACCCTATTGGCATATTTTTGGAAGAAGAGCAATTCGTGGTCGTTCAGCCTTTTAACGGGATATATCTCGAGCATGCCGATAATCTGATTTTCGAGAAAAACTGGTACCTTATCCGCCAAGGCCTTTTTGCCGATAACGGGGAAGAAGAAGGAGGAATCGACCCTGTAGGGGCTGTCTTGGATGACTACATCCGCTCTGGCGGGAACGGGGGGATCCAGGAGGCCCTGTGTCGTGCAGCACTGGAGCATTAGGGTTTCATCTTCGGGCCTGATCGTGTAAAAACACGACTCATAGTTGAAGAAATAGTGTATTACGGCAACGGCTATCCTGTAGAGGCTGGCAACGGTCGCGAATTCCTGGGCGAGATCGAAGAAGGCAAAGATAGCCCTTGTCTCCTTCGCCTTAAATCGGTAGGCGATGTAATCCTCCTCCTTCTTCTTCAAGAGATCGAGGTCTTGATCGAGTTCGTGATTCAAGGACACCCCCTGGATATCGTTAGCGAAAGGCCTGGGTTTTTCCATGGAGGCCTTCTAATTAGAGGTATCGATTTTTCCTTACCAATGGCTGGAGCGGGGGACGAAATGCGAGTTTTCAGCGAGAATTATCTCTTATCATATCAAATTCCGCGTATATTGAAAAGCGAAACGTTGTGGTAAGAAGTAAATATGAACACGGTAGATAAATCCGGACAAAGGAATTTCAACGGAACGGGCTTCAGGCCGGATCAGCTCCTTTGGGATGAACTGGAACGAGAAGATCCCGATGCTATTCGCCACAGGGCACTGGTTGGCTACGATCGTAAAAAGGGCTTTCTCATTCCCTTTCTGGGTAAAACCTTTGGGATCTTACCTGGTGAAAGGGATATCGTTGGGTTGGAGAGGTGCGCTCCCCAACTCATCTCATTTGAACTAGAGCTCATTATCCTCACCTATTTGCTTCGGGCAAAGCCTATCTCGTTGACAGGAAAAACGGTAACCTTCGATAGCACCATATAGAGGCATCTGCCGTTGGATATTATATGGTCAACGGTGAATGTGGTCTCTAAGTGGATGATCAGTTCCGCCTAAACGGGAAGAATCGAAAGATGCCTAAGGCAACCGCCTCTCTCAGCAATGGCTCGTATTGATATGCCAGACTTAGCCCGATTCTGTTTTGGGTTGATACGATCTTCTTGAGAATCCCATCGTTGATGAGTGGATTTATCAACACAGCCCTTAATACCACTATCCTCTGTGGTCGATACCGAGTGGATTCAATGGTGGTTCGAGACACAAAGGTGGTATCATCCAGCCGAATGGATTTCTGCAATTGCACGTTGAGCGTATTGAGGACCCTGTTAATCCTTCTCGCCTTCCTCGTTGCCTCACCCCTTCCGGCCCTATTGGAAGGGGACTTTTTCATCTCCATCAGCTCATGTAATTTCTCCATTACAAATTGAGGAACAAAGCGGTAATTGAGGATAAATAGTTCGGGATCATTCATTATCTCGAATTTACGGGAATCCTCCAATATCCTCTTGAAGGTCAACATCGCCTCACGAGCCTGTTCGAAGAGCAGTCTATAGCCATCCTTGCCCATAATCTTCAACGAGGCCCAGGGCTTCAAACAGGCGAAGGACCTCGATCCCTCGATGGTGAAACGGCCGGTATCCACGCTTTCCCGACGATTGACGTACTGGGAGATCTGTTTTAGATGGTTTAGATCCCTCTCATTGTGGAACACGACAACGCTCATTGCCATCGGGCAGTACAGCAACTTGTGGAAATCCACCGACACCGAATCGGCAGCCTCTATCCCTTGAAACAGATGCCTATATTCATCGACTATCAGGGCCGAGCCTCCCCAGGCGGCATCGACGTGGAAGAATGCGCCCTCCTGCCTGGCAATATCACCGAGCTCTTTGAGGTTGTCTATATTGCCGGTCTCGGTGTTACCTGCAATACCCACTATGGCCATAATTTTTGTCCTTGTGCCCTTTGCCCGGTCATCCCTTTTTATGGCACGCATCGTCCTCTTTAGCCTACTGATATCGATACGATTGTAGGTGTCCACGGGTACCTCTATTACGTTCTCCTCACCCAGGCCGAGAAGGTTCGCCGATTTTTGAATGGAGTAGTGACCTCGTTTGGATGTGAGCACTACCAACCTCGTGAAACCGTGATACCTTAATGCGCGCTCCATGCCGGCCTTTCTCACACCGGGAAAACGTCGGTCAGCGGGTAAGGCCTTTTCCCTGGCTACCAGCAACGCGTTGAGGTTACTCATGGTTCCCCCTGAGGTCACGTTGCCAATCGCGACCCTGGGATTCTGGATGTTCCTCTGGTAGAATCTCTCGCTCCTGTTAAAGATCATCCTGTGTACCCAGGCGATGAGCTCCCTCTCCACGAAACTGGATGCCTTTGCAGTCTCTATTTTTACCTGATTTTGATTTAGTGAAGCGATAATGATCTCCAGTAGAATCATGAAGTAGGGAACCGCACTGGTCATGTGTCCGATATAGTAGGGACTCCCAACCTTGACGGAATGAACGGTAACCTTGTCTTTTATCTCCGCTAGCACGTCCCTTATAAGGTGAGGGCTTTCCGGCATTGAGGTCTGATTGAATATCCCCGCCAATTCTGGAAGCGTGATCCTCTTGTGGAGACCTTCTTTCTCCTGAAAAAAGTCATGGATCATCTCCAAGACGGCGTGGCCGAATTCCATGAACTTATCCGGGGTGTCAGGCATGATGAATAGCTTGCGAAGGTACTCTAGATTCGACTCAACCCTTTTCAATTCTCCTACCTCCTTGAGTAAAAGATCTTTATTAGGTAAAAAAATTCCGCATCTGCTCCACATGCAGATGAGGCATTCACGCATGGGGTATGTTCAAAGGTGGCGATGGGCGTGTGCGTGTGCAGCTCCTCAATCCCTTGGGACCTTGAGCATTCTCTCCACAGCCCTCTTCGCCTTTATCCTGATCTGTTCCTCCACCTTTACCACCGGTGACATTGTGAGAAGGGAGTCCACTATATCGG
>QMLW01000046.1 GCA_003646935.1 Deltaproteobacteria bacterium | reverse complement strand
CCTCGACCGTTTCTGATATCGTTACGATACGCTCGAGATGCCGCACGAGGTGGATTTTGTGCAACTTATGATGTTTCCTGCTAGACCTGAAGAATATCCTGGCACGAAACGTCAATTTGAGATAAGAAGATAGCTGCATCGGCATATATCCTTTTACTCAACGAGGGCATACTGGGCGAAAAGCTTCGCCCGATATGGCTTGAACCATGGGAGAAAAAAAGGAGATCTTCACTGATTGTACGCTCTGCTACCATAGCTGCGGTTGTAAGGTTACGGTAGAGCATGGTAAGGCAATCAAGATAAGGGGCCTGGATGTACACCCGCTTAACAAGGGCCGTCTATGCCCGAAGGGCGCTGCTGCCCTAAAAAATATCTATAGCCCAGAGCGCTTGAAACATCCCATGAAGCGAGTGAATGGTCGTTTTAAGAGGATCTCATGGGATCAGGCCTTAGATGAGATCGCTGAACGGCTTGCCACGCTAAAGGAGGAATTCGGGCCTCAGGTACTCGGGGTGTTCAGCGGATCAATCGGTGTTGAGAATCTGGAGATGGCCGGTCTGGTTCAGAGGTTCAAAGCGGCCTTTGGCTCACCCAACTTCTTCTCGGTGGAAAGCGTGTGCTACCGCATGCGCATCCGCACCAGGCAATTGACCTTTGGCAGGTATCCTGTCGAGGAAATGGACTCCAATTTGTATATTCTCTGGGGCCACAACCCGGACGAATCGGATTTCCCCCTAAAGTTTGCCCTTGGCGAGAATCTGAAAAAAGGTGCAAAGCTGGTGGTGATCGACCCCAAGCGCATCCCTTTAGCAGACAGGGCTGACCTGTACCTGAGGATCAGGCCAGGCACTGATGGCGCTCTAGCCCTGGCAATGATGAATGTAATCATCACTGAGGATCTGTACGACCGTGAATTTATCGAGAAGCACACTACCGGTTTCGAGAAGCTGGTTTCCCACGTGTCAGGGTGCACTCCTGAGTGGGCAGAGGAGATCACCTGGATTCCGGCAGGTGAAATCCGCACACTTGCGCGATTATTTGGGAGCACAAAAGGGGCAAGCATCTTTCAAGGCACCTGCACCCAAGATCAGACCGCCAACGGCACGCAGAACAGCCGTGCCTTCTCGGTGCTTCAGGCTATCACCGGGAACATCAACGTACCGGGCGGATGGGTGATCATCCGCCCTCCCAGGTTCGGCAATCTGGACCTTGCGCTGCAGGCAGACAGCGATCCCCTGGGCACAGACCAGTATCCCCTCTTCTCTGAAATCTGGGGCAGAAAAAGCCCCTACGGAGTGGTCACTCTCGTGCCCGAGAGCATCCCCCATACGCTCAAGGCCTTTTTGGTGGTAGGTGGTAATCCCCTCATCTCCATGCCGGATAGCTTAGCCTTTGGGGAGGCCTTTGGGAAACTCGACCTCTTGGTGGTGCATGATCTGTTTATGACTGAGACCGGAAAAGCAGCCCACTATGTGCTTCCCGCCTGCTCCCATCTCGAGAAATGGGGGGTGGCCTATACTTACAACGTGTGCCACGGGATCCCCTATCTGATGCTCCGCAAAAAGTGCATCGAGCCACTTCATGAAAGCCGGTCTGAGTGGAGGTTTCTCACCGAGCTGGCGGAGCGGCTAGGGGTAGGCGATCGGTTCTCTTGGAACTCTGAGGAGGAGCTTGTTGCCTTTGAACTTGAGCCCTCAGGGCTGTCTTTCAACTATCTCCTCAATGAAAAGCCAGAGGGGGATTTCTACGGGGAAAAGCAATATGAGGTTCCAGAAGGCCAATTTAAGACACCCTCGCAAAAGATCGAGATATACAGCGAGACACTAGAACGCGCGGGTTTTAATCCCTTGCCGAGCTATCAGGAGCCCGAACGAAGTCCCATGAGTGGAAACAGGAAATTCCTTAAAGCCTATCCCCTGATTCTCTCAAGCGGCAACCGAAACCGGTACTATACCCACAGCCAACACAGGAGCGTAAATGCCTTAAGGGAAAAGAACCCCGAGCCCTTGATGGAAATCGGACCTGAAACCGCCAAGAGGTTCACAATAGAAGATGGCGATACAGCGATTGTGGAGACCAACCGTGGCCATGTAAGGATGAAGGCCCGAGTGAGCGAGCGGGTAGCAGAGGGCGTAGTCCTTGTACCCCACGGCTGGGGGGGTGAGGCCAACGCAAACGTACTCACCGATGCCCAGTGCAGAGAACCCATCATGGGCTACCCTCAGATGAAGTCCCTCCTCTGTTCAATCAGGAAGGCCGAGGAGAACCGATGAATGCTGCTGAGCTATTCGATCTTGAGGGAAAATCCGCCCTCGTGACCGGCAGTGCACAGGGACTCGGCAGGGAGATTGCGCTCGGCCTCGCTCAAAACGGCGCATCCCTGATCTTGGCCGACATCATGCGGCCTGATGAGACGGTACGGGAGATTGTGGGCATGGGATCGCGGGCGCTATCTATACAGACCGATATCGCCGATGAGGCCGGCGTAATAAAGCTTGTAGAGGAGTCCCTGTCCGAATTTGACAGGCTAGACATACTGGTGAATAACGCGGGCATCTCACAGCATTCCTATACACCCACAGAAGACCTCCCCGTGGATGAGTGGGATCGCATTATCCGGGTAAACCTCAGGGGGACCTTCCTGTGCTGCAAATACATCGGCACGGAGATGATCAAGGCCGGCGGCGGTACTATCATCAACATCGCCACCTCAGCCGGTGTCACCGTTGTTGCTCGCGCACCGGCTTACTGTGCGTCAAAGGCGGGCGTGATCCTCCTGACTAAAAGCCTTGCCCTGGAGTGGGCCAGATAACACATTCGTGTTAACGCTATCGCCCCTTTCCAGGTAGATGGCGTCTAGCTCGTGCGCAATAATCTCGCATCCGAATTCCTGCCGCACCCTCCAGGCCCCTCCTGAGTGATCATAGTGACAGTGCGTGAGGAAGAGATATTCGATCTGGGAGGTGGAAACACCGCAGTTCTCTATATTCATGACGAGCCGATCGTGGGCCTTGCCCGTGCCGGCATCGATCAGGGCGGCCTGCTTGTCAAAACAAATCAGGTATATGGCAGCATCTTCAACTGCCGTTAAACTCCCCCCACCGACCTGCCATACTTCTTCTGTGATCTTCATAGACTTTATCGCCCAATAGATACATCAGATCAGTACACAAATAAATAGTGCGAAGAACCCGCGCGGGATATATATACCATGAATCACGTGGTAGGGATAGGGGTATCGAAAAAACCGGCTTCATATGGGAGCCGGATTACGAGAAGGGAGATAGGGTAGGCATTGAAAAAAAGTGGTAGCTAACGAGTGAAGTTCTGCATCAAACCAATACCTACTGAGTAGCTGAAAACATGATCCACGTAGCTTGTGCCTTGTGGCAAGAGGCGCAAGGCGCATGATTTAGGTCCGTATGCCTTACGTCTTTTGCCTGATCGAATATCATCCGACATGGATAATAAAAACGTTACACAAACTTTAAGATCTTCGCTTGTAGAGACAGCCAGTATCCTACATAGAGCGTATCTCCTGTCTCATGAATACCGCATAGGAGATGCCGAAGAAGATAACGGAAATGGCTATCAAGGAGATCATATGCGGAATCACCACGTAGATGCTCTGAGAGAGGGCCAGCGGCCGCTCGAATCGTGCCGAAGAGAGCCGCTCGAGAGGCCCCATAAGGACCAGGGATTGTGTCGTTTTCCTCATAGGGTCGATGATAATGGCGGTGGAATCGTTATAGAGCTGCATGGGCGAGGTAAGGGAGATGCCCCGCTGGATGCGTATCTTCTTCATGAGCAATGCGGGATCTTCACTCTTATCCCCCGGAACAACGGCGTTTGCCACCACACTGGCGCCCATGGACACGAAAAACGAGAAGAATATCCATATCGCTAACGTTGCCAAAGCCGAGGTGGCAATACCCCGAAACAGGATGGAGAACAGGATGCTGATACCCAACCAGAACGAGATATAGAAGACGCTGATAATCAGGTAAATGAAGAGCCTCCATACCTCCTCAATCCCCGGCACCACCCCGATCATCTTGAGGCCGAGACCTGATACCACGAGAAGGATCGAGGCCAGCATGATGAAAATCGTAATCACGCCCGATAAGAACTTACCGTTAATGATGGAGTCCCGATAGATGGGCTGGGAGGCCAGCTTGCTCAAGGTTCCGCTGCTTCGCTCCCTGTTGATCGAATCGAAGCCCAGCACCAATCCAATGAGGGGACCGAAAAAGGCCACGAACTGAACCAGGGAAAAGAGCGGTCCTGTAGAGGTGAAGAGCATCAGGAACACGAACTCCGGCTTCGCGACACCGCTCAGCTCATCCCTGAGACCAGTGCCCACCATATAGGTGGTGATCAGGCTGACCATGGCGATCAGGGCAAAGAGGATACTGAATCGATAGCTGCTGAAGTGATCAGCGAGTTCCTTCCTAATGATAGCACCGATTCCGGTCATGCGGACACCTCCTTGAAATACTTCATATACACATCGTCCAGAGAGATTTCCCCCTCATCGAGGCCGAACTTCTCCTTGGCCAAGGTCTCTATGGGCCCCAGGGCAATCATCCGCCCGTTGATCATGATCCCGATTCGATCTGAGATCTTCTGCACCTGCTTGAGATCGTGGGAGGAAAGAAGGATGGTGATGTTGTTGTCCTTGCTCAAGGATTGGATATATTCAATGATCCTTGTGGTGCCGTCGGGATCGAGGCCCAGGGTGGGTTCATCCAAGAACGCGATCTTCGGCTCTTTTATCAGAATCTCGGCAATGCCCAGGCGCTGCCTCATTCCCCTCGAGTAGGCGCCCACTTTTTTTCCCGCTTCCTCGTTGAGCCCTACCCTCTCAAGGGCGTCTCCTATCTTCTCCAAGCTGACCGAATCGGGGATGTTGTTGAGCAGCGCGATGAACCGGAGGTTTTCTCTGGCGTTCATGTCGTCATAGAAACCCATATTCTCCGGGATATACCCAACGATCCTCTTTACCTTGATCGCCTCCCGAGTGGGATCGAACTCCGCCACCTTTGCCCACCCGCCCGAAGGCTCGGTGAGCCCAAGGAGCATCAGCAGGGTAGTGGTCTTGCCCGAGCCGTTCGGCCCCAGAAAACCGAATATCTCGCCCTCTTCGATTGTGAAGCTCAGATCATCAACGGCAACCTGCTCCCCGTAGGACTTAGTTAAGTTCCGGGTCTCAATGATGGCTTTCTGCTCCATACTACCTCCTACCCAGGGTTACGAACAGGCCGAAGAGCCCGAGGATAACGAGCACGATGATACCGATCCCGATCCATCCCCAGGCCGCCGATGCCTTGACCGTGACCCTCATCTCAAGGTCATCGGAGGTCCTTTCCCCCCGTATGTTCAGGCCCACGGCATAGTCCCCCACGAGGGCCTGCTCGGCTGGCGTGATGCTCACCTCCACCTGCTTGAGATCTCCCGGTTCGATGTACTCAATCTTTTCGGGCGTGAACTCCACCTTCCAGTTCTCCGGCTTGACCGATAAGAACTCGATGTTGGAGATGGTGGCAGAGCCCGTGTTCTTCACGTACACGGACAGATTGCCCGGCTCGCCCTTTTCGGTCTCCAGGGATAAGAGCCCGGTGGGAGTTCCTGCCTCCAGCTTGTAGGTTCCCGTGATGATCACCTTCAGCTCCGCCTCCGCCCTCGTCTGCCCGGCACTTACGGTGATGGGAATGAGGTAGTCTCCTGCCGTGCAGAATCGATCGGGGGTGACCTCCACGTTCAGGCTCTTGCTCTCGTTGTCCTTGAGCCTGAGGCTCGAGATGTATTTATCCTCATAGGGAGGCTTGAAGTTGGCCTGCCAATTCTTGGGGAGGGTTGCATTCAGGTTGAAGGTATCCTCCTTATCGGTCTTGTTCTTGATCTCGATGGAGAATTCGAACTTCGCGTCGTTTTGCCCCCGGAGCACGGGATAGGAGGTGGTGAGCTCAATCTCCCCTTTCTCCTTTGCCGCTTCCGCCCTCATGGTAATGGTGAGCGTATGGGATACCTTCAGGTTTCCGTCCTCACTCCTGCCGTTCACCGTAAAGCCGTAGGCACCCGGTTCGGTATCCTTTTCCGGCTCGGCGAAGAACTGTACGGTTTTCTCTTCATCCTCGGGCACATGGACCGAGCTGATGGAAAAGCTATAGGTCTTGATCTTGGTCTTCCACCCAGCGGGGGCTGAAGCGATGGTGAAGTACACGTTCTCATCCCGTCTGCCGATGTTTTTCACAATGAGGTCAACGGTCACATCATCCCCCTTGTTGATGATGACCTCCGGGTACTCGAAGTTCATGGTAATTCCCCTCTCCGGCCTCGTATCTTCCTCCTGCTCTTTTGCAAGAGACAGTGATGCGCTAAGACACAGGGCTACCACAATAGGCAGGATGAAAAGGACTTTTCGTGTAGCTGGGTTTTTTCTCATATTCTTCCTCCTCAATCTGTATTCGAATTATTCATTACTGTGTAACGATAAAGGCAACTTTTTGCCTTCACCAAAGTCGCACGCCCGAAACTTAGGTAAAAAAAAGCGAAATGTCAATATGATATTCCACGTTAAACGTGAATGGCCCATTGAAAGATCACGCAACGGAAACCTTATCATACTTCTTCAGGAAAGCGACCACCCACTGCTCAAAGCTCAGATAGGCGCCCGTTCTGATATCGAAGCACGGTTCAAGGGGCTTAAGATCGCCCTCATGTCTCCTGGTTTCCGCATACTGTTCCAGAAGGCCCTTGAGTTCACTCTTGGAAAGCCCGTATTCCTGGGCAAGCATCTTGGTGCCAGGGGCATTTCTGTTCACCGCGGCCATCTCCCAGAGTGCCTTGGCCCGAGCATCTTGGTCCTCCTCTTTACCCACGTCAACGGATTTTGCCACCTGAGCAGTCCTCACGCAATCCCGACCAGTACCTCGTGCTTGCTCCTCTTCTCGCTTACAGCCCTGATACGCATAATCGGACAATAATGATATGGTCCGGGTAAGGCTATCCCCTGCCCGGGCCACGGATTTCGGTGTGCTTAATACATGTCTTCCGGAGGCATGGCTGGGGCTGCCCCTTTCTTCTCTTCCTTTGGTTTTTCCGCAACCATGGCCTCGGTCGTCAATAGAAGTCCTGCAACAGAAGACGCATTCTGTATCGCTAATCTCATTACCTTTGTGGCATCGATGATCCCCGCCTTCATGAGATCCTCGTATTGTCCGGTTTCCGCGTTGAACCCATTACTCCCCTCGGCCTCTTTCACACGCTGGACCACAACGGACCCCTCAAAACCGGAGTTGTTGGCGATCTGCCTTATCGGCTCCTCAAGAGCACGTTTCACGATATCAACGCCGTGCTGCTCATCTCCCCCTAACTTCTCCTTCTCTAATCTCTTTAGAGCTCGCATAAAGGCAACGCCTCCGCCCGGTACGATGCCCTCCTCAACGGCTGCTCGCGTGGCGTTGAGTGCGTCTTCGACCCGATCCTTTTTCTCCTTCAATTCTATTTCGGTAGCCGCGCCCACATTAATGACGGCCACGCCTCCGATCAGCTTTGCCAGTCGTTCCTGGAGCTTTTCCCGGTCATAATCGCTGGTGGTATCCTCGATTTGAACCCTGATCTGCTTGACACGCCCTTCAAGGGCATCGCGGCTGCCGGCGCCTTCAACGATAGTGGTGTTGTCCTTGTCGATGCTGATCCGCTTCGCGGTGCCGAGATCATTGAGGGTTACGTTCTCCAGCTTTATGCCCAGATCCTCGCTGATCACCTGACCTCCTGTCAGTATCGCGATATCCTCCAACATGGCCTTGCGCCGGTCACCGAAGCCCGGTGCCTTGACCGCCACACATTGCAGGGTTCCACGAAGCTTATTGACGACCAGTGTCGCGAGGGCTTCGCCCTCCACATCCTCCGCAATGATTACCAGAGGCTTTCCCATCTTGGCTATCTGCTCCAGTATGGGCACCATATCCTTCATAGCGCTGATCTTCTTCTCGTGCAGCAGGAGGTACGGTTCCTCCAGGTGGGCCTCCATCTTCTCGGCATCGGTCACGAAATAGGGGCTCAGATATCCCCGGTCAAACTGCATTCCCTCCACGATCTCGAGGGTTGTCTCCATGCTCTTGGCCTCCTCCACGGTGATGACGCCCTCCTTGCCCACCTTCTCCATGGCCTCGGAGATGATGTCTCCTATGGTAGGATCGTTGTTCGCTGAGATGGTGCCGACCTGGGCTATTTCCTTCTTGTCCCTTGTTGGGTTGGAGAGCTTTTTCAACTCCTCAACCACGATATCGACGGCCTTGTCAATGCCCCGCTTGATAGCCATGGGATTAGCTCCTGCCGCTACCATCTTGGAGCCCTCCCGATAGATGGCCTGAGCCAGTATCGTGGCCGTGGTGGTGCCATCTCCAGCAACATCCGATGTCTTTGACGCGACCTCCTTGACCATCTGGGCACCCATATTCTCGAACTTGTCCTCGAGCTCGATCTCCTTGGCCACGGTCACGCCATCCTTGGTGGTCTTCGGGGAGCCGAAGGATTTCTCGAGCAGCACGTTGCGACCTCTCGGCCCGAGCGTGCTCTTCACGGTGTCGGCCAGAATGTTCACGCCTTGCATCATCTTCTCTCTGGCCTCCATGCTATATTTAATCTCTTTACCCGGCATAGCTCATTACCTCCTTGTTGATTATTTCACGATAGCGAGGATATCTTCCTCTCGCATAATTATGTGCTCCACGCCATCGATCGTGATCTCGTTGCCCGCGTACTTGCCGAAAAGCACGCGATCCCCTTTCTTAACATCCGGCGAAATCCTTTTTCCATCCTCATCAAGCATTCCTGAACCAACGGCAATCACCTTTCCCTCCTGTGGCTTTTCCTTTGCAGTATCCGGAATAATGATTCCGCCTGAGGTCTTCTCCTCTTCTTCAATCCTGAGTACCAGTACCCTATCATGCAATGGTGTTACCTTCATGTCTGACCCTCCTTTTAATGTATGATAATAAGAAATCGGTTTTGGAACTCCACGGTTGTACGTCTTCGTCACAGTGAAAGAAATCTGGAAAGCATGGGCCTGGGAAAAGTTCTAACTTACTGATATTGT
>QMLW01000045.1 GCA_003646935.1 Deltaproteobacteria bacterium | reverse complement strand
GCAATGATCCATTTATTAACTTCCCTGTCAAGAGAAATCTTACCAATAAACCACTGCCCCATTTTCTTAAGAACCCCTGTCTGCCGACAGGCAGGCATTATTCCATCATTCCAATATTCCAAGATGCGGTGATATCCATTTCCTGGGATCAAAATAATCAGTCCTATTACAGACAATGTGCTTAGTGATAAACATCGCTTACGCAAACCGTATCCTGGTAACAACATCCAAGAAAAACTCCCGGGACCAGATAGATAACGCCTCCGGATTCCTGACAAAAGGCTCTACTTCTTTTCGGATCTGGCCTACATCCAGGCTATGTATCGCATGAATGAGCAATTCCTTGAACCGCTCCGCTGTCAAAGGCGCATCCTCTTTCCAGTCGCCGGTCTGGCGCATTCGCTGCTCCAGGTGGGAGAGGTGCAGCTCCGGATGCTGCGCTGCATACCACACGAGATCGTACCAGTCACGCCCCTTCACCCTGCCCTTCCATCTCCGGCAGAGTATGGCGTGCATCTTACCCGCGAATAGGTCCGGAAGCACAAAGGCTCGCACCGAAAAGGGAACGGGCTGCAAGAGGTAACGGGTCTGTGTGGCGAAACCAGGAGGCGGATCAGTGTCCACTTCCAGCTTGATCTTCAAGATCTGGCCCTTGGGAATCGCCTTCAGTATCTCCTCCCCTGTTTCGATCACCAGGAGCTGATTCCTGGTATCTGCCTTGAGAAAGGCGGATTGAACAGGCGTGTGCACGGCCTTATCGATTCCCTCAATCCGTATATCAAACCCAAAGCCTTCGGTCTCTCTCTCCAGGAATGTGAAATAATTGGTTAAATCAAACCTATCTGAAGGTTCCAACAAAGAGAAATCCATGTCTTCGGAAAATCGATCCAACCCATGAAGCAGGCGCAACGCGGTGCCGCCGTAGAATGCCGCTTTTTCAAAGAACTTACCCCTCCAGAGCCCTAGCAAGGCTATATCCTGCAGGATCTCGCGCAGGGCGTTTAGGTACTCATTGAGCCCGCGGCATTCATATTTTGAAAGCATCCGAGCAACTGCTTCATACATGGCCACTTTTCTCTTCTACCTTGTGTTGGATGCGACGAACGAGATCACTGAGCATCCTGATCCTTCGAGACCGGTAGCCTCGCGCAATGGCGTTAAGCTCCATTTGATTTAAATCCTTCAGGGCAGTTGGATCGATCCGGAGATTGTTCTCAAGATACTTATTCAATTCCCTCTGTGATTGGATCCCTATCCCCCGGTCCTCTTGCAGCTTATCAGCCAGTGCCTTTGCCGGCGTGGCCATGAGGAAGGCGCGGCCGTCACCGATTTCGATCCTATCCATTCCGACACGGAAGGCCTCAAGAGGAATCATGCGATAGGTGAAAAGGCCGACCGGCGTGGAGAATCTTCGAGATCGACCGGTGGTCACAGAGGTCACCGCCTCTACGCGCTCCGGGATGAGACCGTAATGCTGCAATGCATACTCCAACGATATATAGGACGGCCCGTACATGAGGTTGGCCAAGATCTCACGTGAAAAGGGCTTGCGCCGGTATTCATCACCAAATATATAAAGCCCTTTTTTGATACGAATAATACTTCCCTTTCTCAGAAGACCGGAAATCTTGTCCCTGGGGCGTACGTAGCCCTTAAGACAGTCCAAAAGAGCCTGATAATCGAACTCCTCCTGCGGGATTTGCTTTCTAATGGTCTGGATCATTGCAATTCATTTACCTGTATTGCATGTTTGAGGAAAGAAAGCACCAGTTGCGTGAGAATACCACTTTTCATCATAGTATGTCGATAAAAAATCGACATACTATGCAAAACTATGGGGATAAAAGAGTGGTATGACGATGGTTAATGGCACGCAGACATGATAGATTCACGAATCCATATCATTATGGATATCAAGGGACTAGAAAAACTTCTTATCGTCAATGAAAAGATGGGTTGAACACCAAACCTTTATCGGCATGCTGAGCGTTGTCGTCTGAGTGCAACAAGAGCCGTTCTGGTTTTACGAGGGCTTCTGGTTCGATCAGAGAATCTTCTTTCTGATGCGCACGGACAGCGGGGTTACCTCGACCAGCTCATCCTCTTTGATAAACTCGATGGCCTGCTCAAGGTTCAGGATCCTGGGCGGTACGAGCTGCAGGGCCTCGTCCGCCCCTGCCGCCCTCATGTTGGTGAGCTTCTTTTCCTTGGTGACATTCACGTTAATATCGTTCTCCCTTGAATTCTCACCCACCACCATCCCCTTGTAGACCGGGGTGTTCTCCTTTACAAAGAGCGTGCCCCGGGGCTGGAGGTGATGGAGCGCGTAGGTGGTCGTCTTTCCCGGCCGGTACGTCTTTTTTGGTACTTTTTACGGTCTCGTCTCCGGTTCTGTTCGGAAGCAGCCTGGACGTTGGGCATGGTGCCGTGCCATACGGGATCGATGTGGTTGGCCTTGACCAGGGATCTCACATCCTTCAACTCCTTATCCGTCACAAAGCTCATGGCAATGCCCGAGCGCCCCATCCTCCCGGTCCTCCCTGTCCTGTGCGTGTAGGCTTCAAGGCCTAAAGGATAATCATAATTAATCACATGGCTGACATGGCTGAAGTCCAGACCCCGACCGGCAATATCCGTGGCAACCATGAGGTTAATCTCGTTTCGGCGAAATCGCTCAAAGATCGCGGTCCGCCTCGATTGGTCCAGGCCTCCGTGGATATACCCTATGGATTTGAATTTCCCCTTTAGGTCTCCTATCAGCTTCTCAGCATGATGACGTGTGTTGCAAAAGATGATGGCCTGGGAGATCTCCTTCCTCTTCAGGTAGTCGATCAGTGCCTTCAGCCGATTCCCCAGCCGGGTATACTGAAAATGGTGAACCAGGCTCTGCGGGGCCACCTGTTTTTTATTTAATTCCACCCTCACGGGTTCTTTGAGATGGGCCCTGGCCAATCGATCGATCTCCTCGGGCATCGTGGCCCCAAAGAACAATGTCTGATGATCGTGGATCAGGCAGGACATGATGAAGTCTATATCCTCGATAAAGCCCATGTTCAGCATCTCGTCCGCTTCATCCAGAACCAGGGTGCGTACATGGGAAAGGTCGATCGACCTGATTCGATAGATGAAATCGATCAGCCGTCCGGGCGTTGCCACGAGGATATGGACTTTGTGCCGCAGCTTTGCCTTTTGGATCTCCACCGGAAATCCGCCGAACATGGCAAAAGGGGCCACATCCGTGTGCCGAGAGATCCTATCGATCTCCTCCACGTATTGAATCGCCAGCTCACGAGTAGGCACCAGGATGAGGGCCTGGATGGCGTTGAGCGAGGGATCGATCATCTGGACCAGCGGAATAGCGCAGGCCGCTGTTTTGCCAGAGCCGGTCTCTGCCCTGGCCAGGAGATCCCTGCCCTTCAGGATCGGCACGAGGGTCTTCTCCTGGATGGGTGTCAAATCCTCATAGCCCATGTGACTAAGGGCCTTGAGGATCTGTGGTTTTACATCTAATTCTGATAATTTCATGGTGAATCCTTTCACAACTCGGTCTATAAGGAACGGAGTTATTCCTTTCTTTTTTACGCCAAACCAATGAGATCCATGATTTCACGCGACTTGCGGGCAGGCAGTGATAACAGCAGGTGGGAATGGATTGGAGGACTCGGTATGGAACCCCTCTTTCTCGCATAGGGAAGGATGGCCCCTCGGATCATGGAGGAGCTCTCCGTTCTCTAAAGCATTCCATACACAGGCGTCTCTTGTCTTCGGGAGGGAAAACCTGAACCACGACTTCTTTCCTATAGCCCGCACACGATTATTTCATTGTGGACGGACTGAACCGTTGGACCACGGCCCGAGACTCTTCCCGTGCCTTTTCCTCTGTATGATTTTTACCTTTCTTTGTTGTCCGGCCCAGCGACGTAGACACAGCCGGATCAGTATCGCCTTCTGCCGCCAAAACCCGACTGCCCTCTGCCGCCACCGCGTCTTCCGGGTCCTCCCCGGTCCGCGCGAGGACGCGCCTCGCTCACCTTTATCTGCCGGCCGGATAGTTCCTTGCCGTTGAGGTTCTTAATCGCCGGTTGCCCTTCATCGTCATTGGGCATTTCCACAAACCCAAAACCTCGCGATTGACCGCTGTATTTATCTCTAATAACATTTGCAGAGGCCACTTCGCCATAGGCCTCAAAGGTCTGGCGAAGATCTTCTGCTGTCACCTCAAAGGATAGATTTCCCACATAAATATTCATGCTCCACCTCCTTATCCGAGTTCATACACTACCTATCGATAGCGTTTACCGGGGCCAAAGCAGAGCCCTCCTGCCTTAATGCGCTGGCGCATAATCCCGTTCACTCGATCCTCCTCTCTGAGCTCCTCTGGAAATTAGGTTTGTACGGCGTTAATAAAAAACCCGTAAAGAAGTTGTCTAGAGTTCTTTACGGGTTTTCATCTCGATGCCAAAAAGGCTCTATGCAACTAATTCATTATATAACCAGCTTTCACATAAAAGCAAGCACTATTATCACCACCCACTTTGGGTGTTGTCATGTACTAAAAGTTCGACTGGGATGAAAGTATGAATCGCAAAGTCATGTTTATGGGGGTTCCATTCTCCCCCTATCGAGATTTCGGTTTTGGTTGGCACACGAAATCTTCAATAGATTGGCATGGTTGAAATGAATCAATTTTCTTGAACTCCTTTAGCCGATCTCATTGTTCATCATGCAAACTCACCCTGATGATCAATATATTCTTTTTTTTGAGAAGAAATTTACTCCAGGTATTATCATTTTACCTCAAGGGAAAGCCCTGTCTTCATAACTCGATACCCGAACTTATTGAGAAGTTACTGGCTTCTTGACAGAAATTTTGTTAGAGTGCGTACTATAAGTCATGTTTATTCAATGTTTTCCTCCTTGAAAGCTAAACTTTGACATCCAACCTTTCCTTGATGCACGCTAAGCCTTAGAGGGCGATTCCACGGGGGGTAAAAACGCATGGACAGGCTATTGATCGTATCAAACCGGTTGCCCGTTACCGTTGAGAAGAGGAAAAATGCCCTGCAATTCAGTCAGAGTCCAGGGGGACTGGCCACTGGGTTGGCCTCATTCTATAAATCATACGACTGCCTGTGGATCGGGTGGCCCGGAATTACCGCGGAGAAGATCACCAAAGAGGAAAGGCGCGGTATTCAGGCCAAATTACTGTCCCAGTTTAACTGCTATCCCGTGTTTCTCTCGCAAAACGACGTGGACAGGTACTACCTTGGCTTTAGCAACAAGACCCTTTGGCCGCTTTTCCACTACTTCACCCAGTATGTAGTCCACGACAAGGGCCTCTGGGATGCGTATAAACAGGTAAACCGGCGCTTTAGCGAGGTGATCTCTCGGATCGCCCAAAAAGACGATATCATCTGGATTCATGACTATCATCTCATGCTGGTCCCCAACATAGTAAGGGAAATGCTGCCCGAGGTGGCAATCGGGTTTTTCAATCATATCCCCTTCCCCTCGTTTGAGATATTCCGCCTGCTCCCGTGGCGAGAGGAAATCCTGGAGGGGCTCTTAGGAGCGGATCTTATCGGGTTTCACACCGATGACTACACCCGGCATTTCCTCAGCAGTGTGCATCGCCTCCTGGGCTATGAGAACCACCTGGGGGAGATACATGTGGATGATCGCATAATTCGGGTGGATACCTTTCCCATGGGGATAGCCTATGAACGCTTTTCGAGCTCCATTCAAGATCCCCAGGTGCAAAAGGAGATGAGCAAGTTCCATAAGAAGCTCCCGGAGTGCAAACTAGTGCTCTCAGTAGACCGTTTGGACTATACCAAGGGGATTCCCAATCGTTTGGAGGTCTTTAATGCCTTTTTAGAGAGAAATCCCGCTTACAGGGAGAAGGTCATCCTCATCCTGGTCTCAGTGCCCTCCAGAACCCAGGTGCAGCACTACAAGCTGCTCAAGAGACACGTCGATGAGTTCGTGGGCCGGATTAACGGAACACATGGTACTATTGGCTGGTCTCCCATCTGGTATCTCTACCGCTCCCTGCCCTTCCACGCCCTCTCTGCTCTCTACAATATTGCCGATGTATGCCTCGTCACACCCCTGAGAGACGGCATGAACCTCATTGCAAAGGAATACATCAGCACCAAGAGCGACGGCCGGGGGGTTTTAGTGCTCAGCGAGATGACCGGTGCCGCAAAGGAGTTGGGAGAGGCGATCATCGTTAATCCCAACAACAGGGATGAGGTTGCGGCTGCACTGGAGAAGGCGTTAACGATGCCCGAAGAAGAACAGATTGAGCGCAACAGGCCAATGCAGGAACGCCTTCAGCGATACGACGTGGTACGCTGGGCAAAGGAGTTCAAGGAGAAACTGGTTCAGATGAAAAAGCGTCAGGAGGACATGCACGCGAGACTGCTGAGCACCGAGATGAGGGAGAAGCTGGTGCGCGAGTACGCTCGTGCATCCAAGAGGCTTCTGCTTTTAGATTACGACGGAACCCTGATCCCCTTTTTCGGCAAACCCGAAGAGGCGCAGCCCGGGGACGAGCTCATCGGATTACTCGAAGGCCTGGCTGCGCATCCCAAGAATGAGGTGGTACTCCTCAGCGGCAGGACCAAGGAGACCCTGGAGGCGTGGTTCGGCACGTTGGGCATAGGCCTGGTCGCTGAACATGGGGTGTGGATCAAGGAGAAGGACTGGGAGATAATAGAGCCCCTCACAGAGGACTGGAAGCAGGAGATCCGCCCCATCCTCGAGCTCTACATGGACAGAACACCGGGGGCATTTATCGAGGAGAAGGGTTTCTCCCTCGTGTGGCACTACCGAAAGGCGAGCCCTGAGTTGAGCGCGATACGGGTGAGGGAGTTGATAGACGAGCTCGTTACCCTCACGGCGAATCTCAATCTTCAGATACTGGAGGGAAGCAAGGTGGTTGAGATAAAGAATAGCGGTATAAACAAGGGACGGGCGGCACTTCGTTGGATTGCCAAGGAACAATGGGGCTTTATCATGGCGGCAGGGGATGACCGAACGGACGAGGATATGTTCGAGGTTATTCCGGAAGGGGCCTATTCCCTCAAGGTAGGCCTCAGCTCCTCTCTTGCAGGATTCAATCTGAAGTCCCATGAAGACGTACTGCTTCTTTTAGGTGAATTGGTCTAAGGAGGTCTACGAAAATGCATGGTTTGGAGGACTACAGGCGGATTGTCGGTGACAAGGTAATAGGCGAGATAGCCAGAAAGGCAAGGGCCCTTTACGGAAAACATATCGTCCATATCAACTCCACCTACCAGGGTGGCGGGGTAGCGGAGATCCTGAACAACCTCGTGCCGCTCATGAACGATATAGGCATCGATACGGGATGGAGGACACTGCATGGGTTCCCCGACTTCTTCGAGATAACCAAGAAGTTTCACAACGCGCTTCAGGGGGAATCCATCCATTTTACGGAGCAAAAGAAGCGCCTCTACTACCAGGCAAACGGGGACTTCGCCACCTACACCCATATCGACCATGATTGCGTCATCATTCATGATCCCCAGCCGCTTCCCCTCATAAAGTTCTACAAAAAGAGGCAACCATGGATATGGAGATGCCATGTGGATTTATCCAATCCCAATGAAAAACTATGGGAGTTTCTGAGTAGCTTCATGCTCAGGTATGACGTGGTAATTGTCTCAAACAAAAACTACCTAAAGAAGGACCTCCCCGTGGACCAGGTCATTATCTATCCCGCCATTGATCCCCTCTCGTCGAAGAATATGGATATCCCTGAAGGCGATATCGCCAAGTATCTCAAGAAGTACGGTATCAGCACGGACAAGCCGCTCATAACTCAGATATCGAGGTTCGACAAATGGAAAGATCCGGGCGGGGTGATAAAGGTGTTCAAGCTGGTGAAGGAGAAGATCGATTGCAGGTTGGTCTTATGCGGCAATTTGGCTACCGATGATCCCGAGGGAATCAGGATGTACGCGAGGACGGAGAAAGAGGCACAAAAGCTCATTGAAAACGGCGATGTCGTGTTGGTTACCGACCCCGCGGCCTCCAACTTCATATTCATCAATGCCCTCCAGCGGAAGTCCTCGGTTATCGTTCAAAAGTCCTCAAAGGAGGGCTTCGGGCTGGTGGTCACCGAGGCACTGTGGAAGGGAACCCCGGTGGTGGCTTCAAATATAGGCGGTATTCCGCTTCAGATAAAGGATGGAGAAAATGGCTTCCTGTTGGATTTTGAAGATACCCAGGGGTTTGCGGACAAGATCATCACAGTTCTGAAGGAACCTGCTCTGGCAGTGGAGATGGGCAGAAAGGGCCATGAGCACGTGAAAAGCAAGTTCCTCATTACGAGGCTCCTCATAGATTACCTGGATCTTCTGGCCGACTTGGCACGGTAGTCCCCACCATAAACAGTGGATTAACCGTTCGAGGCATGTCAAGAGAGCAACTTGATTGAGGTTACCCCAAGTTTGCCTACAACCTCTCCTCGCAGCAATCACAATAGATACACTCATCATCTTCCCTGAACTCCTCTTTGGTGATGATCTGTTTAAGCGTCAGGTTTTTCCAATCCTCCTCGCTCATGCAGTTTTCGCAATTCACGCTTCCGTCCTCCAGGTAAATTCCCACTACGTTGTCAACGGAATCCGATCTCACGGTTCCATCTGTAACAAGATTTCATATCCAATATATTGTACGAGCAGCGAACAGCGGTTTTTTAGGTCGTTCATTACCACAGAAAGGATGTTCCGCATTGCACTGTTGCCTTGCGCTCTCCAGGCAATTGAGGTCAACGATAACACCATAACGTGGGAGGTAGGCTGAGTTGATAGAGGAGGAGAGCGTTGATGCACATTTCATCGGTGTGGGGGTAAACGAGGAAATCGCCACGCTTACCGGCTCGGTTAATTCCTGGAGGAAACTCGGGGCTTCGGCTTACAACGCTTACGATGAAGAAGCAAAAGAGGTGCCAAGGACTTGAAGGTGAAGCATGGGCCTTGGTACTCCATACAGCAAGAAGAGGACATTCCGCGAAAAAAAGGAGTACGGTAGAGGAAAATCTAAATGAAGAATTCGAAGGGTGAGATAATCACTCTAGATTTTTTCTTTCTCGGAGACCGGAT
>QMLW01000044.1 GCA_003646935.1 Deltaproteobacteria bacterium | reverse complement strand
GGCTGAAGATATCGTACTGCTGATCGTAGATCTCATTGGGCTCCACCTGCCGTGCGTTGATGCCCTTGTCCCTCAATAATCCCAGCTCTTCTTCAACCTTCATCCGGTCAGTATCGGCGATTACGAGGCTGACCTCGGGATAATCCTGAACGATGTAGTCTATGAGAAGCGAGCCCACCTTACCGATTCCCTGGACCGCAATAGTCACGTTATTGAGGCCCTCCTGGTTAAGCCCGTAGGCCACGGATTCGAGCATAGATTCATAGACTCCTCGGGCGGTTATGAGCGATGGATCACCGGATCCACCGTTTTTTAGGCACATGCACGCCACGTTGTGGGGTGCATATTGAGCCACAAAATCCACATGGGCACAACGGGTTCCCATATCCGGAGCGAAGATATACTGCACGAGCCCCTCAAGCACGGGAACCACCTTATCCTTGAGCACCTCTCTCTCCAGTTCGGATAATGGCTGATCACCGCGGGAGAAGTTCTGTGTCGTGTAGTGAGGCTCATAGATCACGGATTTCCCCCCGCCAATCCTCGAAGCCCTCACCTCCTCGATCGTTGCCCTCCCCTCCAGGGCCATCATGGAGAACATGAGATTGAGGATAGCCCACTTGTAGCTCATACCCCTGGCGAGGTTTCTCACATCGGCTTCTGCATCTCGCTCTTTCTCGTACTCCTTCCACCGACACCCGCCTAGGTAGTACGCGGTTGGCTCCGGGCTCCGCGTACATATAATGGTATTGTTCCTCGCCACCCACATCCCCCTGCCGTGTCCGATATCTCGGTAGAATACATTCTCCGGTCTCCGCAGCGCCGTGTGAACCGTCTCGACTACATCCTCATAGGTGCTGTCGCCCTGCTTCACTAAACTCATCACATTCTGGAGCTGTTCCATGGTGAGATCGTCTTTGATCTTCGGCACCTCTCCTTCACCTCCCCTCGTTCCTATGGGGCGTGGCCCCTCGATTCATAAATTCTATTACCTACGTGAATCAAGTATAGGAAAAAGCCCCCTGGAGGTCAATTTGAAAGCACGCGCTGAAAGCACGCGCGAAAAGGGGATTGCACACGTGGCTGAACCCGAAGCACAAACCGCAATTGGGTTCTTGAAGGCAGGGGCTTGGCTTGTTGATCATGCAAAAGAGGAGATACACCGCTCAAGGTCGGTGGGGCCTTTGCAGATCCCTTGATCGATCGGAGCTGATCCTATACTTACGCAAGATCCTCTCGTGATTCTCCTCGACCTTCCTTCTCTCCAAAACAATCCTGTATCCCAACTCGTCAACCATCACGTGGTACGGTCCAGTGTTGCTCTCAAAGGCCTCAACGAGATCTCTCATCTCAGCAATATTCCTGCCGTTCACCGTTGCTATCACGGTATTCTTCCAATTATGATAGCCAACATTAATTTCATCAGCCAGGACCTTCACCAGTACCACGATCTCCCTTCTGTCTTCCGTTGGCTCCCCCCGGAAGTAATAGTTGAGCAGATTGCTCGGGGCATTCAGATACCACTTTTTCCAGGTCTTTAAGTAGTTCAAGGTCAACGGCTCGAACACCAGGCCGCCTATGATATAATACGTAGGCGGCTCATCGTATCGCTCATCCGGGACCAGCTGCCCGAAATTCATAGGAGTAGTCAACGTGATTACCACATCCATAGGGCTCTTCTCCCGTAATATCCTTAGGGCGACTTGTTCATTCATGTGTTTATTCTGCACCGGATATCCGAAAAAGGTCCTCTCGCCCGGCCTGAACTCAATCGTCCCATCGTTCTCCACGTTCTGCCCATCGATCGAAAGGATGATGTCACCTGACCTCAGTAAGCCCCTTGCAGGCGAGTGGGGATAGACCGTATTGACCTGTATTCCGGTTTGATGCCCGGCCATACCGTATCTGAGCCTCAAATCCGGATTCTCCATCTTCTGCCACGATATTCCTAGCCCGGGTATACCATCATACTTCCCGTCCCTGATATCCTCCAGGAAATGATTAATCACGGGCGCCGGAACCATATAACCGATATTCTCGCCAGAGCCGGCCTGAAACGCTACGCCCACCACGTTATCGTCCTTGATTACCGGTCCTCCACTGCTGCCCGAGTTGATGGCGGCATCAATCTGACAGGTGAGCAGGTATGCCCTGCTGTGGGTATATTTTCGGTGCTCGATCCTGGATACAACACCTTCCGTGATGCACAGCTCGTCGCCGCCCTCGGAAAATCCGTAGACCGCAACTTTATCCTGCACTTCTGGCAGGCTCCCGATTTCAATGGGCCTCACACCGGAAAAAAACGAATCATCCGTGCTCCTCAGTATGGCGAGGTCGCACTCATGGGCCACGATCGCTACCTCCGCGATATACTTCCTCGCCTCTCCCGCTTTCTTGATCTGGATAAATTTCTGGTCCGCCACCACGTGGGCATTGGTGAGTATCCTCCTCCCGCTGATGATACATCCTGTGCCGCTGCGACGTTTTTGTCGCTGCATCTTCCACGGCTCATCATAATCATATCTGTTGTATACGTTAAATATCTTGACCACCGCCTCCTTTGTCCCTCCCTTTGCCCATCCGGACGGAGCCATAATAATACCGATAATCACAACAAAAAGAGCACTCTGGAACAACCTCATTCTATTCCCCATAACCTTAAATGGTGGTTTAACATGGTGTTTCACTGTTGATCATGGTCCTCCTGGTTCTCCTCGCCTTGCAGCAACAAAAGGGACTCATGCTCTTTTTTCTTGTTCTTTAGGTACTCTTCCTTTGGCATCTCGAAGAGCTGCCTCCTGTATCGATCCGTCAAATCGTACCACTGGCTCAGACGCCTTTGTAACCGCACCCCCTCGGGGAATTTAATGGTGTCCATGTAGGCTTGGAGGGCTAGATAATAGCGGACTGCATTGCGCTCTATTGCGCCCCTTGTGCCGCCCACGTACACGGCCTTGCCCTCGCCATCAACATGGATCACGCTGAAACCCACCTTTTCGCGTGCAAGGGTCCTAAAGTATGCCTTCATGGCCATGCTCGCCAAGGCTCCGTACGTGTATGCATAGGTGAAATGTATAAGGGTCTTCACGCCTTCTAGAGGTACTGCCTCGAGTTCAATCAGGTAATCCTTTGTGTTCAGGGGGCCTTCATCCGCCTTCAGAAAGACCAGGAGATACTCGGACTGGTGCGCAAGGGACTGATATTCGTAATTCAGTTTAAAGGTATCCTCCAGGGGTTGGTAAAACTTGCGCCCTGTATACAGGGTGAGCACTGCTCCGTTCACTGAGTTCCTGCACGTGCACCCCTTGATATTGAAGTGGAGCGAGGCAATATCGCACCAGTTTCGAGGCCCAAGCAGCACCCCTTCCACAACGGCAAAGGGATGCTCGATAATGCCGTACAGATCACCCCGCAGGAAATCCTCCCCCTCGATGGACTCGCAATATAAGGGCACACCGAACTCGTTTCTCTCCAGCTTTGGTTTAATCTCGAGGTATTTTAGTCGCAGAACCTCGCCACCAGTGAGGCCGGGGGTTTGCTCTGCTTGGATGGAAGGAGCACACCAGAAGACACAAAGAAAGAAAGTGCTGCATGCTATGAATCGTCGCGGCCTTGTCATGCTTGAATCTGTAACCCTGCGTTCCCTGTGATCCTTACTCCATCAAGCCACTGAGGAGACCACCTCATAGCCGGCATTCCCAAGGGCCTCAGCGATCTGCCCCACCTTGCCCGCCTTTAAACGAAAGAAATAGATACGCTCCCTCCTCCAACGCTGCCCTAAGATCCCTACCCTTATTATTTCCCCTCCATAGCTCCGAATGAGAGGAAAGCATTTTCTTAACAACCGTTTAACGATAAAGAAGATTCTACCATACGTTCATAGCGGAGATCGGTGAGCCCAATTCTAGCTCTTTTTGGAGGTAATGGCCTGAAAGGAGGTAACCTGCTGCCGTACCTTGGTGCTTTTGCATTTCGGACACTTGAACTTTTTCTTCTCATATTCTGAAAATTTCAGGGTGAGCGTAAAGGGTTTCTTGCACTTCTCACAGATAAACTCATATACAGGCATGCTCAATCTCCTCTATATGGGATCATAAAAAGCTTAGACATGAAAAAATGATACGGTTTCCGCCCTCTATTGTCAACGATTTTAGAGGCGCGCCCGCCCGATTAGACAGAAACCCCATTGGCATCTCATAGTCGATATAGTCCCTTGTCGATAAAGGCCTCGCTCACTCTAAAGAAATTCCTTTCTGAGCCTCTCGTACATCGTACAGCCTTCCTGGAGGCCCAATCTGCAGGCCTCCTCGGCATCGCGCAGTGCCATGTGCACCTCGCCTATCTTGTGGCGGATACGCCCCCGGTAATAGTATGCCCACCCGTTGTCGGGCTTTAGTTCAATGGCTCTGGTGAAGCACATGATGCTCTCGTTGTAGTTGCCCGCTCTCGCATAGAGCCAGCCCAGGTTATCGTAGGCATCGGCATATGCGGGGTTCAGCTTGACGGCCATTTCAAAATCCGCGGTGGCCTCATCATATCGGCTCGCCTTCAAGAAGGAACGACCTCTCCAGAAATATGCCTCGGTGTTTTCCGGATCAATCTCGATTGCCCTGCTGAACTCTCCACGTGCCCTGTCGAATTTGCTCTCCTTATAATAATTGTAACCCACGAAGATATGTTTCTTCGCTCTTCGTTTCCTGTTCTTGTGAGGCCCCATAGCCCGTTCGATCTCACCGAGATACCCCTTAATATGGCGTTCGAGATCGCTTATGAATTTAGAAGCCGATCTCACCGGGCTGTAGGTAAAATGCCGGCCCGTACGGCTCAAGAAGCTATAGGCGATAATCACGAAGGCGATCAGGGCAATAGTAAACACAGCGATCGCCACACGGTCGCTGGAACCCTTTCCCTTGGGGGCCATGGAGCTAACCGATGGAAGAGACACAGGTGGTGGGACGGGAGTGCGGTGGGGTTCGGAATCAGGGCTATGAGGTTGCCCTATGGCCTCCACCCTCCCCGTGTCCCGATGTATGTGCAAGGCGGTTCCACATTGCTCACAGGTCCATTCCACGATCGGTCCTGTGAGCATCTCTTCCAGTACATGGAAGGCGTTCTTGCAAACGGGGCATTCAAAGCTCATCGTCATCTCCGCCCTGCGCTAGAGGAAAAGTGCCGGGATTGAAAATCCAGCCAATCCTCAAGAGGCGATTCCCGTTTCTCAAGGAGACCCCTCTTTTATCTCGAACAAGTTCCCGTCGTAATCTGCTACGAATGCTAGACTCATTGCCATAGAAGATCATCAGACATCGATGCGAGGTGTGAAATATTTGCTCCGTTACATCCTCGGTGAGCTCCGAGGTCTTGATCTTCACCAACCCCAAAATACCCTCATAGAATCGGTCTGCTCTTTCCTGGGAACTGCACACCAGGCCTACGTGATGCAATCTCATAGCCGCTCCTCTTTAACAATACGATCAGCACTGACCAAGTGTTTACCATTACTCATCGGCATAGATAGCATCTGCTTGGCAAAAAAAGAAAGCGTTTTCTTTCTCGCGCAGGGCCCCAGAGCCGCTGAGGATTTTGCCTGAAACGGAAAAGAAGAGGGATGTAAAGGGAATGCACGATCCCCCAATGCTATATAGCTCACGTGGATCCTGTGGGACCACAGGCTATGGAAGTTGATGTGCCGGTGTAAGCAGCCGGGCCTCAACGCGGAAACAGGATTCTGAGGAGTAAGTTCGTTCGATCTCGGATACATGGCGCCCAATTCAAGCCTGGAGATCCTCGCCGGTAATGTTCCGTGCATCCTTACCATGGCCGACAAGAATCGAGTTATGTACCCGATCCCGTATCATGATTCGCGCCCCTTACCGGCTTGAACTTCGGCAGCGTGAATTGCCGGATCACCTTCTCCCATACCACCTCTACCGGCATATCGCAGCGCAGTTCATGGGGAGCGCAGTTGACGATGTTGGAGAGTATGTGAGGACCCTCTCCCAGCTCAACCACCGCCGTCACATAGGGTAGATCACCTTGAAAAGCCTTGTGAAACGCGACGTGATACACTACGTAGGTGTATATCACACCTCTGCCACAGGCAACTATCCACTGGGTATCCATTGAGTGGCACCTGGGGCAAATAATCGATGGAGGCCATCTCACGGTGCCGCATTGTAGGCATTTTTGAAATCGTAGCTCCTGCCTTTGACACCCCTCCCAAAAAGGCGCGGTGTCCGCATTTGGTTTTGGCAAGGGCCTTCCGTTTGACATGTTACAATCTCCTCAAGATAAGGCTTGCAAAGCTTTGAAAGACCGCTCCATTATCGGAGCAAAGAATGATTTCAGGCTCCTTCGTGCCCGTTGCAGCACCCAGTTGCCTCTCGCCGCATCTTCCCATTAACTGCATGACGCCTTCTGTTATGGGGGTCATACCCATGAAGTAGGCCTCTGAGAGGAGGCCGCCCGATGTGTTCACCGGCATGGTACCACCCGGTGCTGTTCTTCCATCCTTGAACCAATCCTTGCCTTCACCCGGCCCAAAGAAGCCATAATCCTGAAGCGTAATCTCAACGGTATAGGTGAAGCAATCGTAGATCTCGCAAGCATCAATATCATGAATCGTAATCCCCGCCATATCAAGGGATGTCTTGCCCGCTGCTTTTGCCCCTGTGGGGCCAGCCATGAAATCAGATTGATGTATATCCACTGAAGGATTATGTTCCCCGATGCCCATAATGGTGACAACAGGCTGCCGCAAATCCCGGGCGCGCTCTGTTGAGGTAACGATGCATGCCCTTCCTCCATCGCTCACCAGACAACAATCATAAACCCGGAAAGGCTCAACGACCCACGAAGAATTTCCGTAATCCTCATAGGTCATGGGTTCGTCATACATCTCGGCAATCGGATTCAGGTTTGCCCATTTTCTCTGGTTCACCGCGATCTCCTTCCACGTCTTCGGCCCTGTTTCAAACTCATGCATTGCCCTTCGGGCGGCCATTGCAAACTGAGCTACTCGACCAGATTCGCCAAAGGCTGCTAGATCCTCTGTCGGTTCACTGTTCGTAGCGCCCTTTGCAAAGCTCCTTCCACCAGAAAGGGCATTGTCGCCGTATGAGATTAATACGTACTTACAGAACCCCGCTTCGATGAGGCTGATGGCGTGGAGGAATTGGCCTCTCGCGCAGTACGACTCTTGGCTCAAGATAGTAGGCCTTATGCCGAGGTGTTGGGCCAATAGATAGGGTGTCACTGCCACATCATTAGCAACAGGCTGAAATTGGCGGTAACATATGAGTCCATCAATGTCCTCCCCCCGTAATCCCGCATCCTTGATAGCATTGGCTGAGGCCTCTACGTAAAAGCTCAACGCCGATCTCTCTGGTACCCTTCCCTGCGGCGTATAGCCTATACCTACAATTGAATATTTGTCCCTCAATCTTATAAGATCCATGGATTCACCACCGCTTCCCTACCTCCCGCCCGGGGCCCACAGGCCACGTCCGTCGTTCCTGGCAGCTTGCTCCGCGCTCCGGTATGGCTCCAGATCAAGCTCCTTGTGTAATCCTTTGCTATAAACCTCCGCAAATCCAGCACGGATCATCTCGAGGTTGATATTCCTGCCATGGTGATATATTTCTGCCACTACTCGATTCTCGAGGTCCGAGCCATATGCATGGATGCGGACGACCTTATTGAGCAGTAATTCCGCTAGATATCGTCTCGCTTTTTCGCTATGGATAATCCTTTTGTTTTCCCATCGCCACATGTCCTGCGGCATAGCTATTCCGGCCAACCTGACCTTCATCACCACTTCGTTTCAGGGAAGGCAGTCGGTATCGTACCCCTCGGCCCTCACGGTAGTGCCATCATAGATCTCGGTGATCTTGAATTGTCCTCCCCAACAGAGGGCCGGTAGTGCCGACAAAAGGGCCGGCAGGATAATAATTATCGCAAGGTATCTCCTCATGGGCTCCACCGATTCCTATCTGTGGCTTTGTTGATAGCTGCTCGTCTACCTGTCGAGCGTCTCCCAAACCGAAAGCTTCCTCCTGTAGGATTCCGAAAGGAGGTTGCCAGCCGCCAGGAGGTGCCCTATATGCTCCATGGTCGGCTTCAAACCGGACTTCACCTTATCAGGTCGTGCTCCGTAAGTAAAGGCCTTCACCCTTTGCCAGCTATCCGATAGGACCTCTACCTCTATCCTCTCGAATTGATCCGGGCATCCCTCGTGCTCATCCAGCTTCGAGAGATCCTCCTCTCGTATCTCATAGAGCAAGCCCTCTACGATTCCATTCTCAAATTGCACTATATTCGCATAGCCTTCATCCGGGTTTTCCAATGAGATCTTGTTGAATTCCAATCGGTATCCAAGAAGCCTGGCACGGTTCCTCCCTGAGAACTCCACGTCCCATTCCCTCATTTTCTCATTATCCATGCTCTGGCCATAGGAAAAGTAGTTCATAAAAGCTCACTCCCTTTATCCCCAAGAGATCTTCTATAGACAGAGCGAGGAAAGCTCCTGGCTTCAGGAACTAGAGAAGCTCTGCCACTATACCCCATATACCAGACAACACGCAGGAATCGTATCATGTTAACGCGGGATTAACAATAGAGAGAGGCTAGAGAATAAGAATATACCGTAAGGGTAAACCTCGATGTAGTATCTTAGAGATAGGAATTATCCTTCGGTATCGTTCTGTTGGATTGAAGGTCTATTCTATTGATGCCCTTGATCCCAGCTTCACATCAGGTTATAGACCGTCACGATTTCCTTCATGTCAGAGTCGACTAGAACGGCTTTGTTGGTGCATCTGTCAATAGAGTTGATTAACTGCTTCAGGTGTTTTACGAGGCGGTCCCTGTCCTTCTTGTGCAACCTGTACTCCAATGTATCACCCTGCCTCCTCACTGGGGTTCCGTATTCGAGAATTAAGTCAATATAATCCTTGGGGATTCCTCTCTGCTGAGATCTTTTGTTGGCATGATTTGATACTTTCATGCTGTTTCCCCCCTTGCCTGCCTTGGGCTCTATCCGGGGCGCTACCGGCATCGAAGCCCCGGCGTTACGCTGCCTCCACATAGAGCACCTCCTTACTCTATGTAGTGATTAAAGAATTTTTTCATCAAGATGTAGTATAAAACCTGATTAATTGTTTAAATGTAATATAAT
>QMLW01000043.1 GCA_003646935.1 Deltaproteobacteria bacterium | reverse complement strand
GCCTTCCCATCCCGATTGATCGAAACAGTGGCGCACAATTGCTAAAAGAGTTCCCTTTTCAAGGAGAAAAGGGCGGGTTTACAGCGGCGGGCCCATCCCCGATTCTCACGGAGTTCCCTTTTACGCTCCTCTCGAGCACCTGAACGCGTATAAGGATATGTATTGAAAAAAAATGCTAGAGTCAATAAAAAATATTACTCATTGTCAGGGACCGCTTCCCCGCTCTCCGAATTTTTCACCGGAAACAGGGCCTATGCCATGTTGTGGCACCCACCGAGAAATCCTTAAAAAATGTAGTTGACTTTCTCTTACGTGGTCTTCAATATTGACATTATATAGAATATTAATTATAGCTTACTACTATATCTTGTGGGATGTGCAGAGAGTGGTGGCTTGAAAGGCTGTCTTCCCGCGTATGATGCGCTTCCTTTCACCTCCATGTGTTACCAGACGCGATACCAGGCCGTCGATAAGCCCATGGGTTTTCAGCCGAGTGCAGGAACAGCTCAACAAAGATCCCTGATTGTTCAACGAGTTCTATGGAGAGGGTTGAGGTTATGTTTACGGACATAGAAAAGAGAGATGGAACCATCGTGCCCTTTGAGGCCGGCAAGATCACCAGTGCGATCGCCAAGGCCGGAAAGGCAACGGGTGAGTTTGACGAGAAGGTGGCAAGACGGCTTAGTGTCAGGGTACTGAACCTCGCCCAGCAGGTAATCGGCGATAAGGTTCCAACAGTAGAGGAGATTCAGGATATCGTAGAGGAGACATTGCTTTCCTCTACCTACCGCAAGACGGCCAAGGCTTACATTCTCTACAGGGAACAGCACGCGAGGATCAGGGACATCGCCAACAAGGCAACCGTTGATCTCGTGGATCAGTACCTCAATAAGACGGACTGGCGGGTCAACGAGAACAGCAATATGGCCTTCTCCCTCCAGGGACTGAACAACTATGTCTCCTCAGAGGTGAGCAAGGTCTATTGGTTGAGCGAGATCTACTCCCCTGAGATCAGGGAGTCCCATATACAGGGCGATTTCCACATCCATGATCTCAATATACTCTCCGTGTATTGCGTGGGGTGGGATCTGCACGACCTGTTGGCGGAGGGATTCAGGGGTGTGTGGGGGAAGGTGGAGAGCAGGCCGGCCAGACACCTGAGGAGCGCGCTGGGGCAGATCGTAAATTTCTTCTATACGCTCCAGGGCGAGGCTGCTGGCGCACAGGCATTCTCTAATTTCGATACCCTCCTTGCCCCGTTCATACGCTTCGACGGGTTGCAGTATCGGGGCGTGAAGCAGGCCTTGCAGGAGTTTATCTTTAACATCAACGTACCCACACGGGTGGGATTTCAGACCCCCTTTACCAATGTCACGCTCGATCTTGCCGTCCCCAACTACTACGCGGACCAACCTGTCATCGTCGGAGGTGAGCTGCAGGAGGCTACCTATTCGGAGTTCCAGGAGGAGATGGATCTATTCAACAAGGCCTTTCTGGAGGTGATGGCAGAGGGCGATGCAGGGGGAAGGGTGTTTACCTTTCCCATTCCCACCTACAACATCACCGAGGACTTTGAGTGGGAAAATCCCATCCTCGATAACCTATGGGAGATGACGGCCAAGTATGGAGTCCCCTACTTTTCCAACTTCGTTAACTCGGATATGGAGCCGGAGGATGCCAGGAGTATGTGCTGCCGTTTAAGGATAGACAACAGGGAGCTTGAAAAGAGGGGCGGGGGGCTGTTCGGATCCAATCCCCTCACCGGCTCTATTGGCGTGGTGACGATTAATATGCCGCGGATTGGATACCTCAGCAATAGCGAGGAGGAATTTTTTGCTAGGCTGAGGAATTTAATGTCCCTGGCAAAGGAGAGCCTGGAGATCAAGAGAAAGATCCTGGAGCGGTTTACCGATGGGGGCCTCTATCCCTATACCAAGTACTACTTGAGGAATGTAAAAGAGCGGTTCGGTGAGTATTGGAAGAACCATTTTTCCACCATCGGGCTTGTTGGCATGAATGAGGCCTGCAGGAACTTTCTCGGCAGCACGATTGGTGATAGGGCGGGAAGGGAATTTGCCCTTACGACCTTGGATTTCATGAGAGAGCAACTCCTCGAGTTTCAGGGCGAGACGGGGAACAACTACAATCTCGAGGCCACTCCTGCCGAGGGCACGTCCCACAGTTTGGCGAGGATTGACAAGGAACAGTATTCCGGCATTATAGCCGCGAATAATGGAGACAAGGACCAGGCCTACTATACCAACTCCACCCATCTGCCCGTTAACTTCACCGATGACGTGTTCGAGGCCCTTGAATTGCAGGATAGCATCCAGCAGAAATATACAGGGGGAACGGTTTTTCATATCTACGCGGGCGAGAGGATCACCAATCCTGGAAGCATAAAATCGCTGGTTAAGAAGATATGCGACAACTATCACCTCCCGTACTTCACCTTTTCACCTACCTTTAGCATCTGCCCTCTCCATGGGTACCTGAACGGAGAACATGACCTTTGTCCAACGTGCGGTGAGGAGTGCGAGGTGTACTCGCGAATCGTTGGCTACCTCAGGCCTTTGAAGCAATGGAACCGGGGTAAACAAGAGGAGTTCAAGGCGAGGAAGACGTTCAGGGTTTGAGCTATGCTCATCGGGGGGCTTCAGAGGTTTTCTCTTATCGATTATCCGGGAAAAATCTGCGCCATTGTCTTTACCCAGGGTTGCAATCTCCGGTGTCCCTACTGCCACAACCCGGAGCTCGTCGAGACAAAACCCTCAGGCCTCCAGGCAGTAACCCAGGATGAGGTAGTGTCGTTCCTAGAGGCGAGGAGGGGTAAGCTCGATGCTGTTACGATAACCGGCGGCGAACCCCTCCTGCAATCCGATATAGGGGCCTTCCTATCCTCGGTAAAGTCACTTGGCTATCTGGTAAAATTGGATACCAACGGGAGCTTCCCATCGAGGCTGGAGACGATACTAAGGGCCAATGTGGCAGACTACATAGCCATGGACATAAAGGCGCCCCTTGACAAGTATGAGCAGGTGGTCAGGAGGAGCATTGATACAGGCCGGATTCTCAGCAGCATCAAGCTGATCATGGACTGTGGGTTGGCATATGAGTTCAGGACCACGGTGGTGAAAGCCCTCTTAGGCAAGGATGATTTCGTTAAAATTGCCGAGTTGATCAAGGGTTCCCGTTTATATGTTCTTCAAAGGTTTGTTGCCTCTAAGCTGCTCGACGATCGATTCCTGGATGCGGATACCTTTTCCGAGGATGAATTGAACTCCATTAGATGTCTCATGGAAGGATACGTTGAGCAGTGCATCGTACGGTAGCTCGACCTAAGGGCTTCCATAGTTGATTCCCCCTGCTTTTTAAAAGGCATTCCTTGATTGCGATGTTGCGTGCCGTTCGGAGCTACTGGGGGATCGCCGTTTCGATTTCATGCAGCACCTTTTTCGCCGCCTCAATCGGGTTCTCAGAAGCCCTGATAGGCCTGCCTACCACGATGTAATCCGCGCCGCGTTGAATCGCCTGATAGGGTGTAATTATCCTCTTTTGGTCATCCTTACCAACCACCGACCATGCTGGCCGTATGCCTGGGGTGACAGCGATAAAATCTTTCCCCAATTGAGCCTTCACGGCTTCCACCTCGAGCCCTGAGCACACGACACCCGCACATCCAGCGTCTTTGGCTATGCGTGCCTTACGCAAGACCAGGTCGGTAATGTTAGAGACATATCTTTCCTGATAACCCAATTCCTTGAGGGTTTCGCTATCGAGGCTTGTGAGCACGGTGACGGCCAGTATCTTGGTGCCCGAGGGATTATTCTCGACCATGGTGCGCAGCAGGCCACCTCCCTCATCACAATGCACGGTGGTGAACGCAATCCCGTAAGCGCTAGCCGCCAGGAAGGCGCCCTTTACCGTGGCGGGTATGTCGTGGAACTTGAGATCGAGGAATATTCCCGCCGCGCTCCTGTCCCTGATGGCGTGAAGGATCTTCGGTCCAACGCCGACGAATAACTCAAGTCCAACCTTGAAGATACCAACGTGATCCTTTAAGAGGTCCACGTATCGGATAGCCTCGTCATAGGTGGGCAAGTCAAGGGGGAAAATCAGGTAGTCTCGGGGGTTTCTCATTGAACGTTCTCCCTGGCTGAATGGTGTTTCTTGATGAGTGGGCTCTCAGAGACCGGGTCGGTTGTTCGATATAAAAAATTGGACACGAAGTGAAAAAAGGTATACATATACACAAAAAGGCCACCGTAGCTCAGATGGCAGAGCACCTCACTCGTAATGAGGATGTCGGCGGTTCGACTCCGCCCGGTGGCTCCAGCCTTATCTTTCCTGGTTTGCCCCTCTCAAAGGCATGATTGCAGCGCGGCCTAGCGCCATAAAGGGGGTGACCATCTGTTCTTATACCCATTGTAGGACCAAGAGCCAGGCAATGAATTGCTTGATCGGAACCTGGGATTCTCCGCCCACTCCTGCATTATTTCGTGAGCCCTTGCTAGTTCCTTAAACTTCTCGCCATCACCCCCTTTATCCGGATGGTAAACCTTTGCCATCCCCCGGTAGGCACGCTTTATCATGGTGGCACAATCCCCGAGAATCAGGGTGTCTGTGGAGATATTGAGGTGTTTGAGCCCCTTTTTTTGATCGATGGAGAGCCTTGGAACACGGTTCGCATTCGGTTTAATGGACTCCGGGTTGATGCTGTTTTCTACCTTTTCCTCGAGTATCGACTGGGATGCAAAGCTCCGAGAAAAGCGGTGGTTTCTTTTCTGATACCACTGCTCACCGGTTTCGAGAACGAGCTCCTTGAGGGTATGGGCAGGCGGATGACCCGATTTTCTCTCACGCATGAACCTCGATATGCTCTTCGACCATGCAGGCAGTATATCGAGCGCCACGTGGGTATCATTAAAGGAGAATGCCGCGTACCGTGCATTGAGGGTTTGCAGCAATCCCTTAGATAATGAAAGCGACCACATCAATTTCTGCCTACAGTGCCGTGAGCAATAACGCCTCCCAGGCTTAAGATCTCCGTTTCCGCAAGCGAGACATCTCCTCACCTTTCTCCTGGACTCGTAGGAGAAGGATTGTTTTCCGTTGGGCGTTGCGCCTTCTTGAGGTACCTGCTGATTCACTGTAAGCATCGAAGATGTATGCACTATTGCTGTAAGGCACATGAGGATATCACAAGGAGGTCCGACAGCACAAGGAAAAATCCTCCCCTGCCCATTTCAGCAATTAAGTTGACTTTAATGGCGCAAGTTCAGTATTGTAGTAGGCAGCTATCTTTATGAAACAGAGGTAACAAACGGTATGAATATTTTGGCAAGCGACATCGTTCAGATGATAGTACATGCTGGAACGATGGTGAAGTTCGTGCTGCTGCTCCTGTTCTTCCTTTCCCTGTTCTCGTGGACCATAATCTTCATGAAATTGAGGCTGTTCAATAGGCTCACGGATGAAAACGAGAAGTTCATGGAGCTATTCTCCTCCAGCCGTGAGATACAAAAGGTGTATGTGGAGAGCAAGGTGTTTGCCTTTAGCCCCTTGGCCAAGAGCTTCCGGGCTGGATATGCGGAATTTAATCGATCTAAGATGCTTCAGGCAAATCCAGGCGAGGATAAGATCTATCACTCACACCACACGATCATGGAAAACATAGAACGGGTGGTGAAAAAGATCCTTGCTACCCAGACTTCTCGTCTGGAGAAGGGTCTCACCTTTCTCGCGACTACCGGAAATGCATCACCGTTTATCGGGCTTTTCGGGACCGTGTGGGGGATTATGACCTCGTTCAGATCCATTGGCATGAAGGGATCGGCAACTCTGGCCGTTGTAGCCCCTGGTATTGCTGAGGCCCTTATTGCTACGGCAGCGGGGCTCGCAGCGGCGATACCTGCGGTAGTGGCATTCAACTACTTTACCCGCAGGGTAAGATCGTTTCAGGTAGAAATGGGCAATTTTAACGCTGACCTCGTAGGGCTGCTCGAGCGGGGGTTAATGAGGATGGCTTTGATAGAGCGAAAAAGGGGTGAATAGCGGTGGATTTTGAGGAAGGCGGACAACCATTGCTGTCGGACATCAACGTAACCCCGTTAGTCGACGTGATGTTGGTGCTGCTCATCATATTTATGGTGACTGCACCGATGATGATGCACGGGGTTAAAGTAGACCTTCCCAGAACAGAGAGCAAGAATATCAAGACCGAGGAGGATCCCCTGCTGTTAACGATCACCAAAAAAGGGGACATCTTTATCGAGGAATACAAGGTGGATTATAAGGATCTCAAGGGTAAGCTCGAGAAGATATTCGCCAATAGAGCGAGCAAGGAGTTATTGCTTCAAGCCGATAAAGAGGTCGCCTATGGTGTGGTAATGAGGGCTATGGCTCAGGTCAAAGAGGCTGGGATCACCAAGGTGGGAATGATAACCAAGCCTTTGCATAAATGATAGCCACATGGTTACAGTTTAATCTTGGCCCGAAAGAAGAGAGGTGGGCCCAGATGATGGTCCTCTCATTTGTTTTTCATCTCGCAATCTTCTTCGTGTCTCTCTTTGTTTCGAAAAGCACGATCTACTATCCTTCTTTCGATGAGCATGTGTACCACGTCGAGCTGGTCGCGCCTCCTTCACCGAGCGCTGGGGGCGGGGTTCAAGAGGGAGGTGTGGCCACGCGAAAAGGCACAACAGCAATGGTGAAGACCAAGACTCGCCGTATTGCCGTGAAGAAGAAACCCCCTGCCCAGGTGGTTGCAAAGAGGGTTTCTCCAAGGCCTCTCCCTCAAAGCCGTAAGAATGCCACTTCAGCCTCGGAGCTCATTGATGGGGCCATATCGAGGGTGGAGAAAAAGATCGCACAGGAGGGGAATCAGCTGGAAGAAACCATATCCCGTATTGAAAAGAGCCTGGAGAGCAAGGAAAAAGCACGGCCACGAGCAGTGGTGGAAAAAGCGGGTGAAGTAGAAGCGCCCACTGCTCAGGGCAGAGACAAGGGTGGGCTTCCCATAGGCACTTCGTGCATGGGTAAGGGCATTCAGCTTTACCAGCTCCAGATAGAGACTGCTATTAAAGACAACTGGTCATACCCTGTTGCCCTTATTAACGCGAGGAAAGGCAAAACCCCCGAGGCAGTCATATTGCTGACGGTAAAGAGCGATGGGAAGGTCGTAAAGGTCAGGTTCAAGAAAAGATCCTGGGATCCCTTGTTCAATGATTCCGTGCTGAAAGCTGTGGAGAGATCGGATCCCCTGCCGAGGTTCCCGCCGGGTTACAAGAAAAGCAGCGATGAAGTTGAAATCAGTTTTAGCCTCAAGGATCTCGTTTGATAGGAGGGCCATGAACAGGATATCGGCATGTATTTTGCTCTCTTTCTTATTGAGCATTTTCCATGGGGGAAAAGCCGAGGGTAAGCTGTACGTGGATATAACCTCACCTTCTATGAGGAAGATACCCATTGCTATTCCCGATTTTAAGCATATGGGAGGCAACAGCGAGCATCGATATCTAGGCCGCACGCTCGCTGATATTATAACGAATGATTTTACTCTGAGCGGCTATTTCAGGACGCTGGATAGGACATCCTTTATTGAGGGATCAGAGGCCGGAATTACCCGTGAACACATCCAGTTCAGGGATTGGTCAATCATTGGGGCGGACCTCCTTCTAAAAGGAGGCTTTGAGTCTATTGGCAACCAAATTAGGGCAGAGGTACGGCTGTTTGACGTGCTGTCCACCAAACAACTCTATGGAAAGCGATTTGTCGGGAGCGCCGATCAGAGGCGATATCTCATGCATCGTGTTGGAAATGATATTATCCTAAGTTTGACCGGCCATCCGGGTCCCTTTCTTACCAGGTTGGCCTTTGTTGGGACTTCTACCAGGCACAAGGAGTTGTACGTATCGGATTTCGATGGCCACAACGTGAAGCAGATTACCCATTATAGCTCGATAACGCTATCTCCGAGGTGGTCCCCGTCTGGAAGCAGGATGATATACACCTCATTTCGGGATTCAGCGACGATACTCTTTATGCATGACATACAGAACGGATTAGTCAAGAAGCTCTCGGACAGAAAAGGCCTTAACATCGCAGCCGCCTGGATGCCAAGCGGACAAGAGCTTGCTTTGACCCTTACGATTAGCGGAAATCCAGATATCTTCTTAATAGACACAAACGGCAAGATATTGAAGAGGCTGACCAAGAACTGGGGGATCGATGTTTCGCCGAGCTTTTCCCCTGACGGCAAAAAAATGGCCTTTGTTTCCAATAGGTCAGGATCTCCCCAGATATATGTGCGTGATCTCGAGGCCAACCGGATTGAGAGACTCACATTTGAGGGCAACTACAACACATCACCGGCCTGGTCAAAGCTCAATCGGATTGTCTTTGCTGGCTCCAGGGATGGTCGATTCGATATATATACGATTTCTCCTGACGGGCAGGATCTGCAGCAGATCACCCACAATCAGGGCAATAACGAGGATCCCTGTTGGTCTCCAGACGGACGGTATATGGCTTTTAGTTCAAATAGGGTTGACGGAAACTACCATATCTTCATAGCCAATGCAAACGGTGAAAATCAAAGACAGGTAACCTTTGCTCAGGGAGATCAGCTCTCCCCTTCATGGGGGGACCGTGTAAAGCAATGAGTAGGGTCGGTTTATGGAAAAGTATTATTTTGTGGCTAAATACTTGAAATTGTAATTGATACATGATAAGTATCATTATTTGTAAATTGGGAATTTATTGGTATCACTAACTATAGACAAGGAGGTAAGGGGTTATGAAGAGGAATCTAATAATCGTGACACTCGTGGCATTCGCGTTTTCATCTGTTTTTATCCTTTCCTCATGCGCGAAGAAACAGGTGGTAACAGGTGAGGAGGAACTGAAGGCGGCCCCTAAAAAGGAGGTGGCGAAGGCTGAACCTGAGAAGGAGAAGCCGGCAGTCACTGAGGCGGCCCGAGAGGTTGAGGAGGCAAAAGAAGAGGTTGCCAAGGAAGAAGTTAAGATCGAGAGGCTCAAGGAGTTAGAAGAGGCCAAAAGGGCAGAGGCCGTTGAGGAGAAGCCGGCGGTAGAGGAGAAGGCCGTTGAGGAGAAGCCGAGGGTAGAGGAAAAGGTAGTTATGGAGAAGCCGGCGGTAGAGGAGAAGGCCGTTGAGGAGAAGCCGAGGGTAGAGGAAAAGGTAGTTATGGAG
>QMLW01000042.1 GCA_003646935.1 Deltaproteobacteria bacterium | reverse complement strand
TTGGTGCATACGCCGTGGTAAGGGATTGGGTCATTGCGGCCAAACTGGTGTCGCTTCTCTTCGGCACCTTCACGCTAGTGCCCCTTTACCTTCTTTTGAGGGAGTTTTTCAGAAACCAGATTGCCCTTTTGGCATGTCTTGTGTTTGCCCTGATTCCCGTATTCGTGGACAAGAGCGTGGATTTGGTGCGAGATCCCGTGTACTGGTTTTTCCTGGTCTTTGGCCTCTATTTCTTCGTGGCCCAGGTTGGAACGAGAAACCGCCTCTATCTCATCTTGAGCAACATTTTCCTGCTCATGGCAGCCTGGGCAAGGATTGAGGCTATTCTCTTTGTCCTCATGTCTTTTCCTTTTATATTGGTTGCACGAGAAGACGGAAGGATAGAGAAATTATCCTTTTTTGCAGCACCCACTGTGCTGGTAATATTGTCTTGTTTGCTAGGGTTAATGATCTTTCGCATATCCGGGGCTGATCTCTATCGAATAGATGAAATAATGGGCAGGGTTTCAGCACCAATGGCAGGATATAGGGATGTGAGGGGGGGGTTGGCGGAATTAATGAACCAACCTTTGGATAATGTCCTGACAGGTTTCCTGCATAAGGCCCGGAATTTAGTATGGTTCGTTGCGCTTGGGACCATTGTGAAATATGCGGTCACAGCCTTTTTTTATCCCTTCTTTTTATTATTTGTAATTGGATTGCATGGAATCCGTACAAGGATAAAAGAGGATAAACGTGTACTCTATCTTACCCTACTTTCTATCTCGGCATTGGTCTTGCTGTATGTTCAGGTATTGCAGACCTGGATGATATACAATAGGTTGTTTGCCCTTCTCATTCTTCCATCATTTATCTTTATTGGATTCGGGCTGGAAAAGACGATAGGTTTTCTTAGATCAAAACTTCATCTTAGAGATCCTGCTGTTCTCATCATGGTATGCCTGCTCATATTGGCTAGTTCTCTTCCCGAGGATTTAAAGCCGAGGGAAACCGATAAGCTCGTGTTCAAGCAGATCGGGCAGCTCATTGCCGAGAAAGAAGGCAATGACAAGGAGATAAAAGTTGCCACTGCCTTGCCGCTCATCAGGTGGATTTCCTTTTATGCCAATCTCGGATACAGAGGCGCCCCCTGTCCCGAGAAAAACTACGACCTCGTTCTAAGCCTTCACAGGGGCTATGATACATTCTTGGGCAAACTGAAGGGCAGGGGGATACAATACGTTCTCTGGGATGAGCAGCATTGGCCCAAGGAAAGCCTTGCGGTCATGAGTGCTCAAGGCTCAAGGGATTTCATACGGCTTGGTGACTGGCACCATCCAGACACGGGCAACATGATTCTATTCCAGGTCAAACAATGAGCCGCTGACCAGCACGGACATTTTGTTCGGCAGACTTGGCCGAACGAAAGGCAAGTGGAGCTTTGTTGTTAATAGGTGTTATGCTTTCAGATTATAATGAAAGGAATCTTGATGTTTGTTCTTTGTATCGACTTAGACGAAAGACAAATCACCAATAACGTATAACGTCTGAGGGAGGCTGTTCACCATGCTCATTATCCCGGCGGTAGACATAAAGGGCGGCAAATGCGTGAGGCTCGAGCAAGGCGCCATGGACCGGGAGACGGTTTTTTCGGAGCACCCGGAACAGATGGCCTTGCAATGGGAGAGGAAGGGTGCCAAAAAGCTTCATCTCGTCGATCTGGACGGGGCCGTTGCAGGACGGCCGGTGAACAAGAAGGCCATACAAGGGATTACCGAGCGCCTCTCAATTCCCGTGGAGTTAGGCGGCGGGATTCGGTCCCTTGATGCCATAGAGGAGTATATCGATCTGGGCATTCATGAGGTTATTATTGGAAGCGCGGCCTATAAGGATCCGGATCTGGTACGGGCGGCATGTGAGCGGTTCCCCGGAAGGATTGTCGTGGGGATTGACGCAAGGGACGAGCATGTCGCCGTTCAAGGATGGACGGAGTCGACCAATGTGTCGGCCGTTGAGATGGCAAAGGGATTTGAGGGGGTAGGGGTCACATCCCTCATCTACACGGATATTGCACGGGATGGCATGAAAAGTGGCCCCAATATAGAGTCGATAAAGAGCTTTGTGAGGGCTACCAGCCTTCCGGTAATTGCAGCAGGTGGAATATCGTCGGTAAAGGATATAGAGGAACTCGTAGGGCTTCAAGGAGATGGGCTCCGGGGGATAATAATCGGTAGAGCACTATATGATGGTATTATCGATCTCAAGCATATACTACATGTTGTAAATAATAAAAAAATGTGATATATAAAAATACGCTGGCTTTTTAAGAGTACCCAGTGACTGAGTAGGGGCAACTATTCGGGGGTAATTATGGGCCAGTAGTGGGTTTTAAAAAATTATCATGTGAGAAAAAAGCAATGAGTGTTGACATTAAAAAAAAGTATTTTATATTAAAAGTTTAAGCTAATTATGAGGAAGTGTCATGGGGCTGTACGAGGCTATCAGTGGTGATCTTACCAGCGCGATAAAGGGCAGAGACGCGGAAAGGCTTTCGGTTCTGAGGGGGTTAAAGGCAGCGATAAAGAATAAGCAGGTCGAGTTGCGCCTCGATGATCTAACCGATGAGCAGATCTTCGGGGTAATTAAATCCGAGGTAAAAAAACGCAAGGAGGCGATAGAGAAGTTCGTGGAGGGTTCTCGGCAGGATCTCGCGGCAAAAGAGGAGGCCGAGCTTAAGATGCTATCCGACTATTTGCCTCCCCAGTTATCCGAGAAGGAGATAAAAGAGGTATTGGCCCAGGTAATCCAGGACCTTTCTGCCAGCGGCCCGAAGGATCTGGGAAAAGTAATGAAATCGGCGATGGCGAAGTTCGAAGGCAGGGCCGATGGTCGCGAAGTCAACAGGTTAGCTCGAGAATTATTGAGTTAGGGAGATAGGGCTTAATCATTTTAATAAGCCTAAGGCTTATAAATAAGCCAAAGGCTTATAAAACCCGCATGATAGAGCATTCACTTAGGGTACTTGAATACTATCGATTGCTCGAGATCTTATCAGGCTACGCCGCCTCTCCCCTAGGACGTTCGGATTGTCTATCACGTAAGCCCCTCAAAGACCTGGAATCGATTACAGCCGAGCAGAGGCTCGTCTCGGAGATGAAGGAACTGCTGCTCGTAAAGGGCTTTGTGCCTCTCTCGGGTCTCGTTGATCTAACGCCCTTGCTGCGAAAGGCCTCGAAAAAAGGGGCCCACCTTGAAGCAAAAGAACTTCTCGCAATCCTGAATCACCTGAGGGCAGCTCATCGGATCAAGCACCACGTACGGGAATCAAAGGAGTTGGCCCCCTCGGTGGCGGTAGTAACCGATGCCCTTCCGGGATGTTCTCGGCTGATCGAGAAGATTGAGACCTCGATCACCAAAGAGGCAGAGGTATCCGATGCCGCGAGTCCGCAGCTCGCTTCCCTGAGATCCAGCAGGATTGCCCTTAGAAGGGGTATCGAGAAGAGGCTTGAGAGGATCTTGCAAGGCCCTGAGTTCACCGAAGACAACGTTATGTCCGTGAGGGAGGGGCGTTATGTGATCTCGGTAAGAGCCGAGAGGAAAGGCAGCATCAAGGGCATCGTACATGGATACTCAAGCAGCCATGCCACCTGCTTTATGGAGCCAATGGCTGTGGTTGAGGAGAACAATAAACTCGTTGAAGCAACGGAGAGGGAAAAGGATGAGGAGAGGAAGGTTTTACGGGCCTTGACGGAGCTGGTTGACTCGTATTCGGGTGACCTTGCTGCGTGTCTGGCGATCATGGGCAGGGTTGACGGTATCTATGCCAGGGCGGAATTCAGCAAGGCAATCAAGGCAAGAACGCCTATCCTCGATACCAAGATGATCATGCATATTTCAGGTGCCATGAATCCCATACTCCTTTCCCTATATGTGGATTCCAGCAAAGGGAATGCCAACGGCCGCGGCCAGGAAGTAGTGCCCATAGATCTGAGCATGGATGGGAGGAAAAACACCCTCATCATATCAGGTCCCAACAGGGGTGGAAAGACGGTGGCCTTAAAGACGATCGGCCTGCTCGCCCTCATGTGTCAGGCCGGCATGCACATACCCGTGAGCGAGGGGACCAGAATGGGTGTGTTTGATAATATCCTGGCCGAAATAGGCGATGAGCAGGATATCTCATCCGGGCGCAGCACCTTCTCCGCCCGGCTGGGGAACCTAAAGGAGATCGTGGATCTGGCAACTGACAGGTCCCTGGTGATACTCGATGAGCTCGGGGTCGGGACAGATCCGGATGAGGGCACGGCCCTTGCAATGGCTATCATGGACTATCTCTCGGGCAAGGGCGCGCTTTGCGCAATCTCTACGCACTATCAGAGGCTAAAGACCTACGGGCTGATTAACAAGAAGGCGCAGAATGCATCCGTGGAGTTCGACAACGACACGGGAAAGCCCACGTTTCGATTGCTCGCCGGCATGCCGGGAGTGAGTCATGCCATTGATATAGCAAGGGATGTAGGCATACACCCTGAGATAATCGATACGGCGTCCGACTATCTAGGTGATGAGCACCGAGGGCCTGAATCCCTTATGGAAGAGCTCGCTCGAATGCTGGAGGAGGTAAAAGGGGAGAAGAAGGCCGTTACCCTTGCGAGACAGGACTACGAGAGATCGAAAGAGGGCCTGGAGGAGGAACGGGAACGGTTGCGCCGCGGTATTGAGCAGATGCTGACTGAAAAGGAGCGACAGGCCGACAGGCTCATAGGCGAGGCACGAGGCGAATTTCGGAGGGCCATAGACTACCTCAAGAAAGAGGGATCACGAGGCCAGTCCAAGGCAACCCAGGGATACGCCGAGGCGAAAAGGGCTCTGCTTGGTGCCCTCACAGGGATGAGGGGGACGGAGGGCTCAAATCCTCATGGTCCGATTGCACTGGGCCAGAGCGTGTTCCATACCAAATCGAAAAAAAGCGGGCTGGTTGTGGGCATTGACAGCGGTTCCTCAAAGGCTCAGATCATGGCCGGAAGCGTGAAACTCACCGTGGATTCGTCGGACTTGATCCCGGAATCGGAGCTGCCGGTTCAGCACCAGGGGAGCAAGGAGGCAGCCAAGCAGTGGTCCGTATCCTCTCAAACCTTGGCAAGCAGCCAGATGAACCTCGTTGGCTATACGGTTGACGAGGCGATTCCGCTGGTAGACCGGATGATAGACGCGGCCGTAGTTCATGGGTATACGAGGCTCACCATCGTGCATGGAATCGGCTCCGGCACCTTAAAACGGGCCATACGGGAGCACCTTGGGGAAAGCGCGTATGTGAAGAATTGTATCCCTGGAGGACGAGACGGGGAAAACGACGGGATCACCATCGTCGAGCTTTAGGCACTTTAGCTCACTTAAGATATGGATTTCTCGGAGGCAAAAGAGGAGGTACGGAAGGCGGCCGATATCGTGGAGCTTATCGGCCAGTATGTCCAGCTCAAGAAGAGGGGGCAGAACTACGTAGGCCTGTGCCCATTTCATTCCGAGCGCTCTGCCTCTTTTACCGTGAATCAGAATAAGCAGATATATCATTGTTTTGGCTGTGGCAGGGGAGGGGACGTGTTCTCCTTTTGGATGGAATACCATAATCTGTCTTTTCCGCAGTCGCTCGAGGATCTAGCCGAGCGATACAATATTACACTGCCACAACGAAGAGATGTCGCTGCTGAACGAAGAAAGGCGGAGATAAAGGAGCAGTTGTTTCGGATCAATGAACTGGCATGCACCTACTTTCACGAGGTGCTGCTGAAGTCCCCCAAAGGAGCTCCTGGTAGGGACTATTTTTCAAAGCGCCGCCTATCGCAGGAGACGATCACGAGCTTCAAGCTCGGATATGCGGTGAACCGCTGGGACGGATTGACGAAGTATATGAGCTCCAAGGATTGCTCCCTTGAGCGGGTTGCCCAGGCTGGGCTCATCATCGGCAAGAAGGACGGCACCTACTATGATCGTTTTCGAAACAGGATCATGTTCCCCATCTTCGATATCAATCGTCACATCATCGGCTTCGGCGGGAGGGTCTTGGATGATACGCTTCCCAAATATATCAATACACCGGAAACACCGATCTATCACAAGGGAGCATGCCTCTATGGGCTCGACTCCGCGTACCAGGATATCAGGGAAAAGGGCTTGGCAATCCTGGTAGAGGGATACATGGATGTGCTGGCACTCAGACAGTACGGCATCTCGAATGTAGTGGCGACACTGGGCACTGCACTAACGGTTGATCAGGTGCGGAGGCTGAAGGGGTACACGCGGGATTTGGTCGTGTTATTCGATCCCGATGATGCGGGAAGACTGGCTGCCCTGAAGAGCTTTCCCCTGTGTTTGAATGAGGGGGTTAGCGCACGGGTGCTCGTGCTTCCCGAGGGACAAGACCCTGATAGCTGCATACACACCCACAGTCCCGATGCCTTTGAAAAGCTTTTGGAGGGCGCCACACCCATTTTCGACTTCTATCTCGCTCAAGCGCTTATCCACATGGGTAAGGGAGTTGACGGGAAGATCAAGGTGCTCAACGAGGCATTGCCCATATTCACGGAACTGGAGCAGGGGGCTACGAGGTTCTTGTACGTGAAGCAATTCTCGGAGGCGACGGGTATCGATGAGGCCATTGTGTGGGAGGAGCTCAAGCGCCGGAAGAGAGACCAGGGCAGGAGGAGCCGGCCTTCCGTCGCGACACAGCTCTCCCCTGCGCGGGACCCAAGGAAATACGGAACTGAGATACAATTTTTAAACCTCCTGGTCCACTACCCCGAAACCATTGATCGGTTTAGGGATCAGGAATGGGAATTGATCGTCTCTGATCCCGAAATCGTGAATATCATCAAGCCCTTGATGGAACAGGTACAAGGTGGAGGAGATGTGGAGAGGATTGAGGAGCTCTTGGAAAGCGAGGCTGCAAAACAGCAACTCAGGGTCACCATGCTCGCTCAGTCCTTTTATGCCGAGGATATGGTTGAAAGTGCGGTAAAGGAGTTCGGTAAAAAGATAGCGAAACTCAAGATCTCTCAATCCATTGGTCATGCCAAGGCAGCGGGCGATATAGAGATGCTCAACCGCCTCATCAGGGCAAAGCATGATCTTGATTGAGCATGAACTGGGATACAATCCCGTATCAAGGAGGTTGTAGATGGCAAAAAACGGCGATGACATCAACCTGCGGCGGTTGATTAACATCGGAAAGGACAAGGGCTATATAACCTATCAGGAGTTGAACGAAGACCTCTCCGACGATGTGATCTCATCGGAGGAAATCGATGATCTCCTGCAGATGTTCGAGGATTTGAATATCAAGGTGGTTAGCGAGCCTGCCGTTGCAAAGAAGGACAAGAAGGCCGAGGAACAGGAGGAAGAGGAAAAAGAGGGAAAGAACGCTCTGGGAGAAATAGAACAAGACTTCGCCACCAAGACATATGATCCGGTAAAGATGTATCTAAGGGAGATGGGGCTCATATCGCTTCTCAGCAGAGAAGGGGAAGTGGAGATCGCGAAGAGAATTGAGGCAGGTGAGAACCAGGTGCTGGATGGCCTCGTACGGTCTCGGATAGGGCTTGCGTATATCTCCGAGTTGGGCAGGAGCTTGGAGGAGGGCGAGGTTAAAGTGAGGGATGTGGTCAATGATATAGAGGATGACTACAATCTGCACGAGATTGGCCAGAGAAAGGATTACTTGCTCGGGCTCATCAGGGAGATGGAGGCGACGGATGAGGAGACCTGCACCTATTGGAATGAGCTGCGGGGCTGCAGTGACCCCGCCAAGAGAAAGAGGTTGCGAGCCGCCATTCGAAAAAATCAAAAGAAGATCTTCGATACCATGAAGTCATTCAAGCTTGAAAAAGGACACATTCAGAACATGGTCAAAAACTTCAAAGAGGTCCTCGGCTACTTCAACGAGCAGGAGAAAATATTGACCGAGTGTCTCCTAGAAGTCGGCGGAAAGTCCTTTTCCTACCTCAAGGCATGTGTAGAGGAGCTGTCAAAGGCCGAGGAGGGCGGCAAGAAGTTTAAGGCCTTGGCGTTGTCAAAAGAAGAGCTTTTTGACATCCTGAAGCGGATAGAGGAGGCCAAGGAGAACATACATCATGTGGAGAATAAAACCACCATGCCCCTCAAGGAGTTCAAGAAAATAGACAGGGAGATAGCCGAAGGCCTGCGGAGGTCAAAGGCCGCAAAGAGCGAGCTTATCAAGGCGAACCTTCGATTAGTGGTGAGCATTGCAAAGAAATACACGAATAGGGGCCTTCAGTTTCTCGATCTCATTCAAGAGGGAAATATCGGTTTAATGAAGGCGGTGGACAAATTCGAATATCAGCGGGGGTATAAGTTCAGCACCTATGCGACTTGGTGGATACGGCAGGCCATCACGAGGGCCATTGCTGACCAGGCGAGGACGATACGGATACCGGTACACATGATCGAGACGATCAATAAGCTCATCAAGATCTCCCGGACCCTCGTACAAGAGCACGGTAGGGAGCCCAGCCCAGAGGAGATCGCCGAGAGGATGGGCTTTCCCTTGGAGAAGGTTCGCAAGGTGCTTAAGATAGCAAAAGAGCCCATTTCCCTGGAGACACCTATCGGCGAAGAGGAGGACAGTCATTTAGGCGATTTTATCGAGGACAAGAAGATCATGTCTCCCGTTGATGCGGTCACGAAGTTCGATCTGGGGGAGCAGACAAGGAAGGTCATGACCACGCTTACGCCGAGGGAGGAAAAGGTGTTAAGAAAACGATTCGGCGTGGGCGAGAAGGCAGATCATACCCTGGAGGAGGTGGGCAGGGAGTTTAATGTCACCAGAGAACGAATACGGCAGATCGAGGCCAAGGCCTTGAGGAAGCTCAGGCATCCCCGGAGAAGGAGATTGCTGGAGAGCTTTACCGAATAGGGATGGTGGGTTTGCCGGCTTTGAATTTTCCTTGACATACAAAATGTGATTCAGGTAGCATGAAATATATTAATAAGGGCCCATAGCTCAGCTGGCAGAGCCACCGGCTCATAACCGGTAGGTCCCTGGTTCGAGACCAGGTGGGCCCATCAAAACATGGGATAACAAGATGCTCGATGATCAATAACCTTTTACAATATAATATCCTTTTGAAATGGGGGCGTTCCTTGAAAAAAGGACGCCCTCTCATTTTGCTGAAACAACGCCAATAAGACGGTGCCACATTGGATGAAAAACTCGCACTTCTTCTAAAGATACAGTCAATTGATATCCGTTTTGATGAAATAGGAAAAGAACGGCAGAAGATCCCAAAGG
>QMLW01000041.1 GCA_003646935.1 Deltaproteobacteria bacterium | reverse complement strand
TGATAACTATACGTACGAACATACCTTATTAAATCATTGGGGATATCGGTTACCTATGGAATTTAGTTATCTGTTGCGGACGTTAGAAAATCTTGAGCTGGGCGATCACCTCTGTTGCATTTACGAAACGGAGGAAGAACACCGATCTCTTGTTACGCCTTTTTTAAGGCATGGGTTAGAGCGAAATCAGAAAGCTATCTACATCGTGGATGCCCGCACAGCAGACACGGTCAGTGGATATTTGAGAGACGACGGCCTTACGGTCGAGCCCTAACTGGAGAAAGGGCAGCTCGTCATTATGGGCGTGAAAGACGCATATATGAAGGAGGGCGTTTTTGATCCCGACGGGATGATTGAGCTTCTGCGCAGCGAGACGGAACTCGCCTTATCCGAGGGCTATGAAGCGCTTAGGGTTACCGGCGAGATGACATGGGCCTTGCAGGGGCTCCCTGGCTCTGAGCGATTAATCGAGTACGAATCGATGTTGAACGAGTTTTTTCCCGGGAGCCGGTGCATGGCCATTTGCCAGTATGATAAAAGACGTTTCGATGCGGAGATCCTGCTTGAGGTGCTCACCACACATCCCATTGCCATTATAGGTACCGAGGTATTTGACAATTTTTACTACCTGTCTCCCACCGAATTTATGGGACCCAATCCTGAGGCTGCGAGGTTTAACCGCCATCTGAAGAATCTTGCCGATCGCAAGCGAGCTGAACAAGCACTTGATAGGCGCAACAAGGAGCTTTTTTCCCTGAACGTTATCGCGAATACCATTGGCCGGTCTCTCCATCTAGACAGGGTATTAGAAGATACCCTCAGAACCGTCCTTGATATGATGGGCCTGAGGCAAGGATGGATATTTTTACGGGATAGCCCTAGTAATAAGTTGACGCTGGCCAGCCACGTAGGCTTACCGCCGGAATTCCTCAAGGCGGAGGCCGAAGAACCCATCGAGGATTGTATTGGGTTCCATGTGATGGAGGGAAAGGAGGCGCTCATCGCTGAAAATATCGTTGAGTGCCCAAGGCTTATGAAGTTCCTGCCGGAAGGGGAAAGGCCGGCATACCATGCCTCGGTGCCCTTGATATCAAAGGAAGAGGTAGTGGGAATCATGAATTTAACGAGCGAGGGCTTTCGATCATTCTCAGAGGAGGATTTACAGCTGCTCACCAGTATTGGTCATCAGGTAGGGGTGGCCATTGAGAATGCTCGGCTTTTTGAGGATACCAAGAGAAAGACCTCTGAGCTTGAAGAGGCATATGAGAGGCTTAAATCGCTCTATGAAGAACTGAAAGAGGAAAGAAGAACGGCAAACACGCTTAGGAAGGCCCTTGAGGATAAATACGGACTTGCCAATATAGTGGGGAAAAACCATAAGATGCAGGCCATCTATGACCTGATAGTGGATGTCTCCCAGAGCGACTCCACCGTGCTCATCCAGGGGGAGAGCGGCACGGGCAAGGAGCTCATAGCGCATGCCATTCATACCCTAAGCTCGCGCAAGGGAAAGCCCTTTGTGATTGCGAATTGTTCTGCCTATGCCGAGACCTTGCTCGAGAGCGAGCTCTTTGGCCATGAAAAGGGCGCGTTCACTGGGGCTATACGAAGGAAAAAGGGACGATTCGAGCTTGCAGATGGGGGGACTATCTTTTTGGATGAGATAGGGGAGATCCCGCCTCCTACCCAGCTCTTGCTGCTCAGGGTACTGCAGGAGAAGAGATTCGAGCGGGTGGGGGGAGAGCAGACCGTAGAGGTAGATGTGCGGTTGATCGCAGCCACCAACCGCGATCTGAACAAGGAGATGATGGATGGTAGATTCAGGGAAGATCTCTACTACCGGCTCAATGTGATTCCCGTGATGGTGCCCCCCCTCAGGGAGAGAGGAGATGACATTCCCCTTTTGGCCAAGCATTTTCTCGACATGTATTCCTCTTCCAGCAAGAAGGCCATTCGAGGCTTTTCAGAGGAGGTCATGGAGATTTTACTGAGCTACAACTGGCCAGGCAATGTGAGGGAGCTCCAAAATGTAGTGGAGCATGCGGTCATTCTCACGAAAGATGAGCTGATCACGGAGAGCGATCTCCCCCACAATCTGCGGTGGTCTCTGCCTCAAGCTGAGGAGGCCACCAGATCCCTGAAGGAGACCGAAAAAAACCTTATCCAGAAGGTGCTCAAGGAGGTCAGGGGAAATAAATACCAGGCGGCAAAGAAGCTGGGCATTACCCGGAGCACGCTCTACGGGAAGATGAGAAAACATGGGATCATGAGCCAGGAGAGAGCATGATGTTTATGTCTAAATTAATACATATAAGTCCAAAATTATACCATATAATAATATGCTGAATTTACTATACTATTTCATCACCTTTCATCTATCTTGGTCTAATTCTGGACAATGCACCGCTTCCATCTGATACGGTAGGGTGAAAAGCCGGATTGGGTGTTTTTTAAGCCACTTAGGGGGGAGCCCCTAAGTGGCTTATTTTTATATGTTTTCCCAGCTTTATCTAAGAGCGGTCCATCGGTAACCATCCATGGCACTAAACTTGCCTTTCAATATAATACATATTGGAGAAGCAAAGAGGAGACGCCATATGGCTGGTAATATCCTTATAGTTGATCAGAACCTTGACTATAGGGAGATTCTCAAGGGCTTATTGGAAAAGAGGGGCTATAGCGTAGCTTCCATCGAGGATGGCTACCAGGTGAACAGGTTTCTCAAGAGAAAGGCCTTTGATATAATTTTTTTGGATAACGAAACAGGGGGAATACGGGAGAAGGGCCTGTTCATGAAGATCAAAACGCAATGCCCACAATGCCACATTATAGTGATAGCCTCGAAAAAGGGCGATGGCTTTATCAGGGAGGCAATGGAGGCGGGCGCATACGGTTGTATCAATAAGCCCTTTAACCCGGATGAGGTTTTGACCATGGTACGTCACATTATTCGTGCCTAGGGAATAGGTGGGAATTTGATGAGGAAAGACACATGGTGACTCGGGAGATCATCAAGATCGATGAGCAAAAATGCGATGGCTGTGGCGTTTGTATTCCGGCATGTGCTGAAGGGGCCTTGCAGATTGTAGAGGGTAAGGCACGGCTCGTAAAAGAAAGCTACTGCGATGGCCTGGGGGCCTGCCTGGCCGAATGCCCACAAGGGGCAATTGCCATTGAGCAGCGAGAGGCGGAGGCATTTAATGAGTCCGAGGTACGAGCACATCTTGCTAGCAAAAAGGAGCTCACGGAACCTTTACCCTGCGGCTGCCCGTCCGCGGTGTCACAGGATTGGGAGACCAAAGGAAACGCATCACATGCTGAGACACCTTCTCTGCTCTCACACTGGCCGGTAAAGCTCAGGTTAGTCTCTCCCGGGGCCCCCTATTTTCGGCATGAAGAGCTGGTGGTAGCTGCGGACTGCGGGCCCTTTGCCTACGGGAACTTTCATAGCGATTTTCTCGCAGAGAGGTCCCTCGTGATCGGATGCCCTAAATTCGATGATCTCGAGTTCTATCAGGGAAAGCTGACCGAGATTCTCCGCAACTCCGGCATAAAGAGGATAGTGGTGGTCAGGATGGAAGTGCCCTGCTGCTCGGCCCTGTTAACGGTGGTCCAAAAGGCGGTTGCTGCCTCTGGCAGGGAGATTACCGTAGAGGAAAGAGTGATCGGCATTACCGGTGAGCTCATATCCACTCAAAATTGAGTGGATACATGCAAACTGTAAGGCTAAAAATGCAACATTTTTTAACGTAAATTCTTTCTAATATTTTGACATTTTCATTTTTCATTGTGCATTGAATTACTCAGAAAATCAGCGGATTTTGACCAATTTCAAGAAGTAAGAGCCTCAGGATGAGACCAATAGAATGATAACCAAATGCCCTGGACAGGATACCCAGTTTTGGGGTCCGGATGATATCTACTCAGCCGAATGCCCGAATTGCGGCAATTGGGTGGAGTTCTTCAAGGACGATATCCGCCGCCGATGCAAGAAGTGCGGCCATATGTTCATAAACCCTAGGCTCAACCTGGGGTGTGCCAGATGGTGCCAGTATGCGGATCAGTGCGTGGGGGTTATGGGAAAGGAGGAATTCAAGGAGATCATTGTCGCCGGCATGAAGGGCTTTTACGGGGATGACAAGGCAGAAATTGATCAGGCTCTGAATGTATTAGGATTCGCCGAAGAGATTATGGAAAAGGAGAATGGACATCCCCAGGTAGTGATCGCTGCAGCCACCCTATATGCCATTGGTATCGATGAGAGCGGGAAAAAAGCACGAAAGGGTGAGCCCCCTGATAGGGAGAAGTTTCCCGTGGTAAGGGATATCCTCGAGAGGTCTGGCGCTAAGGAGGAGGTAATAGAGGAGGTTTGCCGAATACTGGAAGGACACGAGAACCCCGGAAAGGAAGACACCGTAAACAGCAGGATTGTCCACGATGCCTATCAGCTATGCCGCCGAAAGAAGGAATCTGAGGGTGAGAACAAGGCGGATGTGAAAAAAAGCATCCATGGACGCTTCCTCACAGCCACGGGAAAGGAGATGGCGGAATCATTTGCTCTGTGATAGCAACTGATCTCTATGATTGTTCCATAATATCACAGCGAACATAGGCAGGAAAATGGCGAGAAAATCGAGTCAACAGAACGGAAGGCTTTTAGTGATCGATGATCTGAAGGTGGAGGTAAAGGGCAAGGAGATTCTCCGCCATGTGGATCTTGCGATCGACAAGGGTGAAACCCATGCACTCTTTGGGCCGAATGGATCAGGAAAGACAACCCTGCTGATGGCGATCATGGGATTCCCTGCATATCAGGTAACAGGAGGGAAGATTGTCTTTAAGGGGCAGGATATTACTGCGCTGCCCCTCAATGAAAGGGCCGAGATGGGCATCGGGCTCTCCTTCCAGAGGCCGCCGACCATACGTGGGGTCAAGACGAGGCAGATGCTGGAGATCTTCGATAAGGGAGAGGCTGAAATCAAATCCATGGCAAAGGGCTTGGATTTCGAGGAATTCCTTGATCGGGATCTCAATGACGGTTTCTCAGGGGGGGAGATAAAGCGCTCTGAGCTCTTGCAGCTCACGGCCCAGGACCCGGACTTCTTGCTGCTCGATGAGCCGGAATCAGGGGTTGATCTCGAGAATATCGCCTTAATTGGAAAGGTGATAGAGGAATTGCTCCAAAGGGAGCTAAAGCCGCAGGAGGGGAAATCAAGAAAGGAGCTCAAGAGGGAGCGATGGAAATCAGGCCTCATCATCACCCACACGGGATATATCCTCGACTATGTTGATGTCGATAGAGGCCATGTGCTTATGGAAGGAGAATTGGCCTGCAGCGGTAATCCTCGTGAGATCCTGAAAACCATCAAAGAACAGGGCTATGAAGAGTGCGTAAATTGTTGCAGGATCTAATGTGCTGGTTAAACAACAATTCCAATGAGAAGGAGTGTGTACATGGCAGGTAAGAGGGAGGAGAAAAAGGATCTGGCAAGGGTAGCGGCGGAAAAGCGAGCTGCCTTTGGTGCGGATATCAATATGGATGACTATTCTCCCGAGACAGCGGCCCATCCCTACCAGGATGATCTCTCCGCGTTTTCTCAGGCGGAGCAAGATCAGATGCTCATGGCCGGAGTGGATTTTTCGGCGAAAAACAGGTCGGGAACCTTTGTGCAGAAGGATCTCTCCGTGGTGCATAGCCGCTCCACCCAGGAAGGGATGGAGATTATGGATATCGAGGAGGCCCTGAAGCAATACGATTGGCTTCACGAGTATTGGTGGCAAGCCGTACCGGTTGACATGGATAAATATACCTCGAGAGCGGAGCTACACCAGGAACACGGGTATTTCATAAGGTCCATGGCCGGCGCTAAATCCGTGTACCCTCTTCAGGCCTGCCTCTATCTCGAGCAGGACAATCTTGCCCAGGATGTGCACAATATCATCATTGCAGAGGAGGGGTCAGAGCTCCACATTATCACGGGCTGTGCCACTGCGCCGCATGTGACACAGGGACTCCATGTGGGGATTTCGGAGTTCTACATTAAGAAAGGCGCCAAGCTTACCTTCACCATGATCCATAACTGGGCGGATAAGGTGGCGGTGCGCCCGCGAAGCGCAACCATAGTAGAGGAGGGTGGTCTTTTTCTCTCTAATTACGTGTGCATGCAGCCGGTGGGCACCCTTCAGATGTATCCCGTAGCCTATCTGGTAGGCGAGGGAGCCACTGCCAGGTACAACTCTATCCTGGTTGCCCCCCCGGGCTCTGAGATAGACGTGGGTTCTCGCGTCTTGTTGAAGGCCAGGGGAACCCGGGCTGAGATCGTATCACGGGCGATAACCACCGGCGGGAAGATCATAGCCAGGGGGCATATCAATGGATTGGTTCCGGAAATCAAGGCCCACCTGGAGTGTAAGGGATTGATTTTATCCGATGAGGGAGTAATCCACGCCATTCCCGAACTGGAGGGGCACAAACAGGAGGTTGACCTTTCCCATGAGGCGGCAGTGGGAAAGATCGCCCAGGAAGAGCTTGAGTACCTTATGGCTCGAGGCTTGAGCGAGGACGAGGCTACCGCCACCATCGTAAGGGGATTCTTGCACGTGGACATAGAGGGTCTGCCGCCGGAGCTCAAGGCTGAAATGGATAAGGCGGTAGAGATGAGCGAAAAGAGCCTATTATAGTATTTGATAGGAGTATCATGGCTCAGTAATTCAATGAGTTAATATAAAATCTTCTTTGTCTACATTGTGAGTAAATTCGAAACCCTAAGCACGAATTTCTAAACAATTCAGAATGTTCGAAATCCGAAATTAAAGACTAGAGAACTTCAACAGCAGCTAAGAGTACTTATTACATAAACGCTCGTAATGTTTTGCTCATTTGATATTGGGATTTTGAGATTGTTTAGGGTTTAGATATTCGAATTCCGTATTTAAGTTTATTGAGAATCGCTTTGACATAGTTAGCATGCATTTTGCGTTCTCACATATTAAGAAGCTAAAAAGCAAATAGAAAGGAGGTTTCGACGTGACGGAGAGATTACAGGTATACAAGTGTGAGGTGTGTAGAAACATCGTTGAGGTGCTTCACGAGGGCCAGGGCGAGCTCGTATGCTGCGGACAGCCAATGAAGCTTTTTGTTGAAAATACTGTGGATGCAGCTAAAGAAAAACATGTGCCAGTTGTGGAGAAGACAGCAAAAGGCTTCAAGGTAAAGGTGGGAAGCGTTGCCCATCCCATGGAAGAGAAACACTATATCGAATGGATTGAGATCATTGCAGATGGAAAGGCCTACCGTGAGTTTTTGAAGCCTGGAGATGCACCGGAAGCTACATTTGATATAGATGCCCAACAGGTTACTGCCCGTGAGTATTGTAACCTGCATGGTTTATGGAAGGAATAACAGGCATTGTTTTTGATGAAATTCACAAGTATTCAAAATGGAAGGATTTTCTCAAAGGCTTTTTTGATGTTTATAGCCCGGGAGTAAAAATCATCGTAACCGGAAGCTCCAGGTTGGACGTCTTTAAAAGGGGTGGGGATAGTCTTATGGGACGATATTTCCTCTATCATCTTCATCCCATCTCAGTACGGGAAATTATAGGAACCCGCCTTGCCGGAAATGAGATACAGGCCCCTCAGCCAATAGACCCACAGACGTTCCACTCATTATATACTTTTGGAGGTTTCCCCGAGCCGCTTCTGAAAGCGAATGTACGATTTTCAAACCGATGGAAACGCCTCCGGCAGCAGCAACTATTTGCTGAAGATATCAGGGATCTTACGCGGGTACAGGAAGTACAACAGATTGAACTATTAGCCGAAACGCTGAAATATCAAACCGGTCAAATAACCAATTATACGAATCTTGCTAAAAAAGTAAGAGTTTCAGTAGATACTATACGTCGCTGGATAAAGATTCTGGAATCGTTATATTATTGCTTTACCATACAACCCTGGTTCAGGAACGTGTCAAGGTCTTTGCTTAAACAACCCAAAATTTATCTCTGGGATTGGTCTCTCCTTACGGATTCCGGTGCAAAGTCAGAAAACTTTATCGCATCCCATTTATTGAAGGCCGTCCATTGGTGGACAGATAACGGATTTGGCAAATACGGACTGTATTTCCTTCGGGATAAGGACAAGCGTGAGGCGGATTTTCTTATCACTCGAAATCAGGAGCCCTGGTTCATGGTTGAGGTAAAAACAGATGGGGGAAAATCAGTGAGCAGGAATCTGTTTCATTTTCAAAAACAAATCCGTGCGCCTCATGCTTTTCAGGTATCTTTTGCATTAGACTATGTTGACGCGGATTGTTTTTCAACAGAACAGCCCACCATTGTTCCTGTCAAGACTTTATTATCTCAACTGGTGTAAAAGGATTCATCATGTAGTGGATGCATTTTTTACTGCTAAAGATGAGATATTGTCAATAAAAAAAATACAAATCAAGTCATCAAATCAGTAAAGGGAGGTTAATAATGGACAAGCAAGAATTGATTGATATGTTAAATAGGGATCTTGCTGATGAGCATGCAGCCATCATGCGCTATCTTGTGCATGGGTATATGGAAGGGGAAGATACACCCCTTGGTTCAAGCCTCATCTCTATCAGCAGGGACGAGATGTGGCATATGCACTGGCTGGGGATGATCATAGGAAAACTAGGGGGAGAGCCCAATTTCACGCCGGCATCCTACCCCCATGATCCGATCAGCCGTACCACTATGCTTAGATCCTATATCGAATACGAGGAAAAGCTGATCCCTCACTACAACGCAGAAGCGGATAAGGTGGATGATTCCCATATCAAAAGGGTCCTCCAGAGAGAGGCCTGGGAATCGGCCATCCATGCCAGGAAGTTTCAAAGAAAACTGAATAAATTAAGTTCTAAAGAAGCATCGGGGCTTCCAGGTGCAGAAAGTAAATTGCCTAAGAAACTCTTGGATATATTTCAAGCAGAGGTCACAAGTAAATATACTGAGATGCTTCAGCATATCCGCACTTCCTGGGTATTCCAAAAAGATGAGATCATGGGATGGAAGATCATGGACCAGGCCATGGAGAAAATGAAACAGCTCGCCCACTTTGCGGAGCCCATTGCAGAGGATGGTGTTTCACCCAAATTTAGACCTGGGCAGATAGAGAAAAGTAAGGTCATTGGGGTGGCCCTGAAAAAGGCATTGGAGGATATCCAGGCTGATCGGGCTCGGCATGTAAGGTTGAAGGAGGATTTCGAGGTAAAGAAGCATTCGGGGCTCGTCATTAACCTGGATCTCACCATCCAAC
>QMLW01000040.1 GCA_003646935.1 Deltaproteobacteria bacterium | reverse complement strand
GATGGAGTCTACTCCTAGTTCCGTTGCCTTTTGGATAAGGAAGTCCATGGGGCGGGATTTTATGAGTGCCTGAGCAAGGTGAATCTCTATCGGAGGAGGGGGAGGTGGGGGCAGATTCCTGATGATTTTAATCCTGACACCTTTGCGATAGAGTTCTTCAATACGTGCTTCAACATGGTGCCCTTTGCCATCCATGAGGATCAGCGTATCGCCCCGTTTCATCCTCAGGACATTTCGTATATGGTTTGCCTCCTTGCCGGTAAGAAAAATGAGATCACCTTTCCCTGTGATGTCTTCCGTGAAAAACCTTCTCATGTAGTTCTCATTCTCCTTCCCGCTCATGAATGTGAGAAATCAAACGCGGTCTCCCGGTTCAAGCACGCTCTCACACGCAGGGCTACTCACACATATGTTATTACCCGTTGACGGTAGGCATGGAAGGGGTATAGTGTATGAGATTTATCCGAATAAGGCGGACAAAAAAGACATCTCCATGCCCTGGTTTCCATATTGAGTTTCTCAGGTGTGAATGCCGGAGGTCGGAATCGAACCGACACGGACGCGAGGTCCGGAGGATTTTGAGTCCTCTGCGTCTACCAGTTTCACCACTCCGGCATTGGTCCGATTATACGTAAGGGGGTGCGATTGTCAATAGAATATCCCCGATCAACTATAAATGAGTTTCATATTTGCCGGCTAGTGTAAAGACTCCACCTTTTCGCAGATCGGTTAGCGGCCAAAAAACAACATGAAGCATTTCTTGCCGGTTGGAGGCGTGGTATGGTAATTGGTACGTGTGAATGCATACTAGATACTTGTGGAGGGCGATCATGAGTGGTGCGTTGGAGGGAATCAAGGTAATAGATCTGTCAAGGATGTTGCCGGGTCCCTATTGCTCCATGATTCTCGCTGATCATGGGGCTAGGGTGATAGCGATTGAGGACAAGAGGTTTAGGGAAGATGACCTCTTGATATCTCCCGTCAACAGGAATAAGGATCACATGACCTTGAACCTGAAGACAAGGGAAGGCAAAGAGATCTTCTTTCGGCTGATACAAAACGCTGATATCCTGATGGAAGGCTTCAGGCCCGGTGTGACCAAAAGGCTGGGCATAGATTATGAGGCATTAAAAAAGATCAATCCGGGGATCATATATTGCTCGATTACCGGTTATGGTCAGGATGGACCCCATCGCGACATGGCAGGCCATGATGTAAATTACCTCAGCTTCTCCGGCGTGCTGGATCTCATCGGCGAGAAGGACGGGCCCCCGTGTATCCCCGGAATACAGATAGCCGATCTAGTCGGGGGAGGGATGAACGCGGTGATCGGTATTCTCCTAGCGCTTATCGCGAGGGCGAGGACCGGCGAGGGACAATACATCGATATCTCCATGACGGACGGCATGGTGGGCCTTCTTCCGATACCCCTGCATTTCCTTCAGAAAGACGGTCGCGTTCCGTTAAGGTCAGACACTATGCTATCCCACCGATATGCATGCTACAATGTATATGAGACTGCTGATGGAAGGCATATCTCCATAGGTGCAGTGGAAAACCGATTCTGGGTGAATCTCTGTGAACTTTTAGGTGTGCCCGAATACGGAGCGCTCCAGTACGATGAGGATCGCAGGGAGGAGCTCCTGGATTTCCTCCGAAAAAGTTTTAAGAAAAAGACCCTCGATGAGTGGATTAGGATACTCGGGGAGCGTGATGTGTGCTGGGGCAAGGTGCAAAACATCACCGAAGCCTTGAATGATAGGCTATTCGTCGCGAGGGGTATGGTCAGCGAGATCAGGGATAAGGACGGGATATCCCGGACGGTCCTTGGCATTCCTGTCAAGCTAAGTGAAACGCCCGGCTCCATCCGCTCGGCGCCAGTTGAGTTCGGAGGGAGCACAGAAAAAATCCTGGAGGAAATCGGTTATACCAAAGGAGAGATTGAGGGATTGGTGAAAAAGGACGCAGTCTAACCTGGAGAAAGGTAAGCTACATTCGAATATCGAATACCCCCGATAGCGAGACAGGAGAAATGAGAAGATGAATTTCCTTACCATAAAATTAACGATAGAGGGATTGGGTTATGTGGATAGAGGAACCGGGTGCCATAACCGAGAGGATTGAGCTCGTAGGCCATAAGGAGCTCTGTTCATATCTGCTGAAGGGAGATGTATACGCATTGGTCGGGGGGAGCATGGCCCATGTGTTGCCTACCGTACTGAACCAGCTCGAAGGCCTTAAGATAGACCTCGAGAGGATCCGCTACCTTATCATCCTTCATACCCACTACGATCACCTTGGCATGGCTCCATACCTCGTGCGGGAGTGGCCATGGGTAAAGGTGGTGGTGTCGAGGGTGGGGGCAGGCGTGCTCACCAACCAAAGGGCCTTAACGGCAATACAGGATTATAATAACCTATTTTTGGATAGGGAAGGAGCATTAGAGCAACTGAGGCCGCTCGACTTGGTCGGGGAGGGCTTTCCCGTTCACATGACCGTTGAAGGGGGCACCGCGCTTGACCTGGGAGATGGTGTCGGCCTCCCGTTCATCAATGCCCCCGGGCACTCGGTGTGTAGTATTGCACTGTTCTTCCCCCGGGAGTATGCCCTTTTCCCGTCGGATGGCATGGGGACCTTAACCGAGGAGCGTATCCTTCCCATGGGCAGCTCCAACTACGATGATTTTCAACTGAGCATAGAGAAGCTCGGCAAGCTCGGTGCGGAAATCATCTGTTTCGAGCACTACGGTGCCTTGACACACCCCGAGGGAAAGGGATTCGCGGAAAGGGCCAAACGGGAAGCACGAGCATTTCGATCCAAGATGGGGGATCTCTATCGAACACACGGAGACGTGGAGCGTGTGGCTGAGGAGCTTTCCGAGGACTGTAAGAGTGGTCTATCCAGGCGAGGTCTCCTGCCCGATGATCTCCTTAAGGATATCTTGAGGAGAATGGTGAAGTTCGTGAACGGGATAGAATGAACTGCGGCCTCGCCGTATCGCCATTTCCTTTCCCTTTAATCCTTAGGGGCATTCCCTTTCGCTGGTTCGTAATTCTCGCTGTAGATCGTATAGCTATCTTTGAGATATTCCCGCCTACTGAAGAATAAAGACATGTACGGGGGATCCTTAGATGAGAATAAGGGGCTACTCTCGTGCATGAAGTTCCTAAAATTTGTTTGACTTTGACTCTATCGGGTGATACATGTAAAAAATGAATGATCATTCATTTTTTCGTTTTTGGATCTCAGTCGAGGCACAACGAGCGGGGCTATACGGGATTAAGGATTAGTGGATATATGGAGGTGATGGCATGAACAGCGTCATCAAAAGGTGCGGAGTCCTCGGTGCTGGCGTGATGGGCGCAACCATTGCAGCACAGTTGGTAAACGTGGGTTTGGAGACCGTTCTCCTCGATATTGTGTTCCCTGAGCTCACGGATGAGGACAGAAAAAAGGGGCTTACCACGGAGAGCAAGGCCTTCAGGAATAGGCTTGCGCAAAAAGGGGTGGAGATAGCCCTCAAGTCAAAGCCGGCATCCTTTTATGTACCTGAGGCCGCACGGTTGATTACCATAGGCAATGTTGAGGACGATCTCGGGCTGCTCCGTGATGTGGACTGGATCATCGAGGCTGTGGTGGAGAGAATAGAGATCAAGCAGCAAGTCTTTGGGAAGCTTGAAACGGTAGTAACGCCCGGCACCATTATCACCTCCAACACCTCGGGAATACCTGCCAGAATTATGTGCGAGGGCAGATCTGAGGAGTTTCGGAAGCATTTCGCTATCACCCATTTTTTTAATCCCCCGAGGTATATGAAGCTACTGGAGATTGTACCAGGTCCCGATACGCTGCCGGAGGTCGTCGAGACCCTCGCCAAGGTGTGCGAGAAGGTGCTGGGAAAGGGGATTGTGTATGCCAAGGATACCCCGAACTTCGTGGCAAACCGCATTGGTGTTTACAGCCTCCTCACGGCAATCCGCACCATGATGGATTTGGGGTTATCTGTTGAAGCTATCGATAAATTGACAGGGCCAGTAATAGGCCATCCCAAGAGCGCGTCCTTTAGAACAGCAGACCTAGTCGGATTGGACACACTGCTTCATGTAGCGGACAATGTATATCAAGGCGCACCTGATGATGAGAAACGGGAGATGTTTAAGCCCCCGGATTGTATAAAACAGATGATTGAGAACAATATGCTGGGTGAAAAGAGCGGAGGGGGTTTTTACAAGAAGAGCAAGGATAGTGAAGGGAATAGGGTAATACTCTCATTGGATTACAACACCCTGGAATATAGCCCACAAGAAAAGGTAAAGCTGGCTTCGCTGGAGGCAGCAAAAAATATTTCAGGCACGGCCCCAAAGATTAAAACGCTTTTCTCCGGCAACGATGCTGCAGGGCAATTTACCTTTGCTACTTTGGCAGAAACACTCATCTATTCAGCCAACCGGATTCCGGAGATAGCCGATGATATCGTCAATGTGGACAATGCAATGAAGTGGGGATTTGCATGGAAAATGGGTCCCTTCGAGACCTGGGACGTGCTAGGGGTAAGGGAGTCTTGCTCAAAGATGACAGAGGCTGGGTTCGAAATTCCAGGCTGGGTTCAGGAGATGCTCGAGAGCGGAAAGGAGTCATTCTACAAGAAAGAGGCAGGCAAGCTCTACTTCTATGACCTGGCATCAAAGGATTACAGGGAGGCTCCAGTCAAGCCGGGTATTATTCTCCTACCTTCGCTCAAGGAACGGGAGAAGAAGGTTGCAGGAAATAAAGGCGCGAGCTTGATAGACATCGGTGACGGGGTGGCCTGCCTTGAGTTCCACACCAAGATGAATGCCATGGGTGATGATATTATCACCATGGTCATCAAATCTGCCGATATGGTGAGCAGGGATTTCCTGGGTCTTGTGATTGCCAACCATGCGGATATTTTCTCTGCAGGGGCGAATCTACCCTTGATCCTGTTTACGGCCCAAGAGGAGGAGTGGGATGAGCTGGATTGGATGATCAAGGCCTTTCAGGATTCCTTTATGAAGATCAAGTATCTCGATAAGCCCGTGGTGGCGGCGCCTGCCGGCATGGCTTTGGGCGGCGGCTGTGAGATATGCATGGCCGCGGATCGCGTGCGCTTCGCTGCGGAGACCTATATGGGCTTGGTAGAGGCGGGTGTCGGTCTGATCCCAGCAGGTGGAGGGACCAAGGAAGTGCTCGTCCGCAACACGGAGCACCTCTTCGAGGTTCAGAAAGGAGGGCTCTATCCGAAGCAGATCGAGCTTATGCCCTTTGTGGCGAGGGCCTTTGAAACCATTGCCATGGCCAAGGTTTCTACCTCCGGGCCAGAGGCGATCAAGCTCGGGTACCTCAGGCCTACTGACAAGATGACCGTCAATCGGGATTACCTGATAGAGGACGCCAAAAAGACGGTTCTAGCCATGAATATGGAGGGCTACAGGCCGCCTCGGCCTTTGCAGGAGATACGCGTGGCAGGTGAAAATACCTTTGCCATGGTGAAGCTGGGTTTATGGACTATGCGCGAGTCGGGATACGTAACCGAACACGATGTGACGGTCTCAGAGAAGATCGGGCACGTGCTGTGCGGCGGGAATGTGCTCTCCGATACCAAGGTAAGCGAACAATACCTCCTCGATCTGGAACGGGAGGCATTTTTAAGTCTATGCGGTCATCCCATGACCCAGGCGAGAATACAGCATATGCTGAGCACGGGGAAACCACTTAGAAACTAGGGTTTATCGTGTTTTTTGAGTTCATTGAGTTTTTGAAGCCCCAACAATACCTGTACTGTACCAAGGTTTATAACTCACATAGGATCGTGAACGCTCTGGTATAACGAACCCAATGAAACCAATAAATCATAGAAACACAAGAAACACTTGCAGGAGGAATATAATATGAAAGAGGCCGTAATCGTCGCCGCATGCAGAACAGCGGTGGGAAAGGCCCCTCGAGGTACATTAAAGGATGTGCGTCCCGAATACATGGGCACAGAAGTGTTACGCGATTTGATGCGGAGGGCAGGGGATCTGGACCCCATGCTCATCGATGATGTGATTATCGGATGCACCTTTCCCGAGGCTACGCAAGGGCTCAATCTGGGCAGGGTGCTGGTCATGTCCCTGGGATGGCCGGATCGCATTCCAGGAATGACGGTCAACCGATTTTGCTCCTCGGGCCTTCAGGCAATCGCTATCGGTGCTGAGAAGATCATGTGTGGTTTTTCCGATGTGATCATTGCAGGGGGCATAGAGAGCATGAGTCAGATTCCCATGGGCGGGAGCATGATGTATCCTAACCCCGCGCTCGTTGATATGAGGCCAGGCGCGTTCACAGGGATGGGATTAACCGCCGAGAACGTGGCTGAACGCTATCATATCAATAGAGAAGAGCAGGATGAATTCGGGGCCAAGAGCCAGCAGAAGGCGGAGGCAGCGATCAAGGCAGGGAGGTTCAAGGACCAGATTGTTCCTCTAAAGGTTAAGAAGCAGAAGCAATTGCCCAATGGGCACTTTGCATACGAGGAGATCATCTTCGATACCGACGAGGGGATGAGGCCGGGCACGACCAAGGAGGGCATCTCTAAGATCCCGCCCGCCTTTAAGGCAAATGGGACAGTAACCGCCGGCAATTCCTCTCAAACGAGCGATGCAGCGGCAGGGGTGGTACTCATGTCCAAGGAAAAGGCCAGGGAGCTGGGCCTGAGACCTATGGCCACCTTCCGATACCATGTGGCAGAGGGCTGCCCACCGGAGTACATGGGGGTGGGCCCTTCGGTTGCCATACCCAAGGTGCTGAAGATCTCGGGGATGACCCTTGATCAGATGGAGCTGATTGAACTGAACGAGGCATTTGCAGCCCAGGCTATATACTGCATAAGGGAGTTGGGGATCAACGAGGAAATAACCAACGTGAACGGCGGGGCCATTGCATTGGGACACCCGTTAGGTTGCACCGGCGCAAAGCTGACCACCCAGCTTATCTATGAGATGAAAGCACGGGGACTTCGCTGGGGATTGGTCTCCATGTGCATCGGATTCGGTATGGGGGCAGCTGCCATCTTTGAGATAGAGGATTACTGAAAAGGAGGAGTTGAGCATGGCCGGTACGAAACTGTTCAAGGGGGGAGAGTTTTTACTGGTGGACGCTTCGCCAGAGGAAGTGTTTACCCCCGAGGATTTCGATAAGGAGCAGGTCCTGATCGCCAAGTCCGCTGAGGAGTTCGGTGTGGGGGAACTGGTGTCTCGAAGTGAGGAGCTCAAGGATTTGAACCCCGAGCTGCTCAAGGACCTCATAAAAAAGGCAGGGGAACTGGGTTTCCTGGGGGCGGATATGCCAGAGGTCTACGAAGGAACAGAGCTTGACAAGGTCAGCGCTACCCTGATTACAGAGCATATTAGCCAGGGTATCACCGGTTTCAGCGTGACCTACGGGGTGCAGACGGGCATCGGTAGTCTCCCCATTGTCCTGTTCGGAACGCCAAAGCAGAAGGAACAATACCTCCCAAAGATCGCTTCCGGTGAAATGATCGGTGCCTATGCCCTGACTGAATCAGAACACGGATCAGATGCGCTTACTGCGGAAGCCACTGCCGTCCTCTCTGATGACGGGGAATTCTACATCTTGAACGGCCAGAAACAGTTCATTACCAATGCGGGCTTTGCCGATCTCTTCCTCACCTATGCCCAAGTGGATGGGGCTCAATTTACTAGCTTTATCGTGGAGAAGGCGTGGGACGGTGTCTCTGTGGATGAGGAGGAGGAGAAGATGGGCATGCACGGCGCCTCCACTCGATCTGTGATCTTTCAGGATGTCAAAGTGCCGGTGGAGAATGTCCTGGGAGAGGTAGGCAGGGGGCATATTGTGGCCCTTAATACGCTCAATGTTGGCAGATACAAGTTAGCTGCATTTAACGTGGGAGGTGCCAAGGCATTGATCGCCGAAGGGATAAAATATGCAAAGAACAGGATACAATTCGGGAAGCCGATTTGCGAGTTCGGCATGATCAAGCATAAGATAGCCGAGACGGTGATCAGAACCTATGTCACCGAGAGCATGGTCTATCGAACGGCGGGCCTGCTTGATCTTATATTAGAGGGCATTGATCCCACCAAGGAAGATGCAGGCCAGAAGACAGGCGAGGCGCTGAGAACGTATGCCCTGGAGTGCTCTATCAACAAGGTATATGGCTCTGAGATGCTGGAATTTGTGGCAGATGAATGCGTGCAGATCATGGGGGGCTATGGATATATCAAGGATTACCCTGCAGAGGGGGCATACCGGGATTCCCGGATCAACCGTATCTGGGAAGGCACCAACGAGATAAATCGCCTAGTCATCGTAAACACGATCATGAGGTCTGCTATGAAGGGCAAGCTCCCCCTGCTTGAGGTCATTAAGGGGCTTACAGAGGAGCTTATGACCTACAGGCCATCTATGAGCGTGGAAGAGGGTATCCTCGAGGAGGAGAAGAAAATGGTGGCAATGGCGAAGAAGGTAGCCTTGCTTGCAGCTGGTGCCGCGACACAGAAGTATATGGAAAAACTCGCAGGTCAGCAGGAGATTGTTGCCCTGATAGCTGATATGATCATCGAGATATTCGCGATGGAGAGCGCGTTGTTACGGGCACTGAAGAAGCTCCAGAAGGAGGGAGAGGAAAAGGCCAAAATCCACATTGCCGCTACAAGGGTTTATATCAATGATACCTTTCCAAAGCTCGATCTCATGGCGAGGCAAATCCTTGCAGCCATTGCCGAGGGTGAAGAGCTCAGGACTCAGTTAATGGGGCTAAAGAAATTTACCCGCTACACCCCAATCAACACAATCGCACTTCGAAGGGAGATCGCCGAAAACGTGATTCCTATTGCCCGCTACAACCTGACCAAAATATGAAGCATCGTAGCGTTTTTTCTCTTTATGGCATCGTATAAAATTTCATTCAGCTGAGCTGTCTTCTACGGGCTAAAAATCGCCTGTTTATTGCGGGCGATGAGCATGGATCAATGAACAGAGACGTCTACGGCTTCGATGACCCGGTGCACATGACCGCGATGAACCTTCACACAGTCCTTTAAAGGTCAGCTCTGAAGCACGTGTGATCAACCTCAAGTGTAGCATGTGTGTGCGATGGGATGAAAAATTATTTTATCGCAAAAAAGACTAGACATCCCTTTCGCATTTTGATAGCATAGCGTGGGAAGAACCATTGACAAGGAGGTGCCACGCCATGCACCAGAAAGAAACGAGATCCATGTTTCAATCCGGTCGGGAGATCACCGGAGAAGAACTCGATGAGATTCAAGAAACGGTGAGGTCCTTTCCAGCCTTGAGTCTCTCGGAGCTGGCCCAAACCATATGCGAGCACCTGGGATGGTTCACGGCCTCGGGGGGCTACAAGACGGATGCCTGTCTAAAACTATTGAGCAGGCTTGAAGGCAAGGGGTTTCTGAGGCT
>QMLW01000039.1 GCA_003646935.1 Deltaproteobacteria bacterium | reverse complement strand
CAACCCGAGGGGGATGCCGAGAACCGAGGAAATAACCGCGGCCAGGACCGACACGCGGAGAATGGTGCGAGAGCCGTGAATGATGCGCGAACACACGTCCCTCTGCAGATTATCCGTTCCGAGCAGGTGTTTACCCCCAGGGGGAGCGAGCTGAGGCCCGGTGTTCTGATTGAGGGGGTGAAAGGGCGCCAGCGATTCGGCGAAAATGGCCATCAATACGATGGCCAAAACGATGAGGGCGCCGATGACCAAGATCCACCACTCAAGGCCGTACTTCTTGCCCATACCCACGATACCGGAAATCATGCGACCTATTCCAGCTGCCGGCGAATATTTCATATGCGTTCCTATATTGTAACGTCCCAGCGCAACAAGTAGCGAGCCAATTAGATGACCCAAGTCGCTGTAATCGTTTGGCTTAAGGCGCAAGGCACGGGGCGTACGGCAACTTCATAGCATCTGTACCCTGTGCCTTATGCCTTGCGCCTTAAGCCTGGTAACATATCATTCTGAATCAATCCTACCTTGGCAAAACAGTTCCGATCCTCGGTTATAGAGTCAGTCAGTACCTCACCCGTGGATCCACTATGGCATAGATGATGTCCACGATAAGAGAAGCCGTGGCCACCACCAGCGCGATTACAATGATCACCCCTTGAATGACCGGATAGTCCCTCAAATAGATTCTCTCAAGAAGCAGACGTCCCATGCCGGGCCAGGAGAAGGTCGTTTCCGTAAGGACAGCACCGGCCATCAGCAGGGCGATCTGGAGCCCCATCATGGTGAGTATGGGGATAAAGGCGTTCTTCAGGGCATGCCGGTACACGATCTTGCGATGTTTAATCCCCCTGGCCTCAGCAGCGGTGATGTAGTCCGCCTTGAGCACATCGAGCATATTGGCCCGTGTGAGACGCACGAAGATGCCTGATAGCACGAGCCCTAGGGTAAATGAAGGCAGTACCAGGTGAAAGAGCACATCACCCAGGGCAGAGAAGTCCCTTACCAGGATAGTGTCTATCACATAGAGCCCGGTTTTCTCAAAGGTGGAGGCGAACACGCGCGGTCCTGTCCTGCCCGCAATGGGCATGATATCGAGCCAGATCCCGAAGATGAGCTGGAGCATGAGGCCCATCCAATATACGGGGATACAATAGACCACAATGCCGTAGAGCCGAATAATATAGTCTTGCGCCTTTCGCCTTCTATCCGCAGCATAGGCGCCCATAAACACGCCCATAAAGAGGGTTAAAAGGATGCCGCAGAATGTCAGTTCTATGGTTGCGGGAAGCTTTTCCATGATGGCGGTGGTTACTTTTTGCTTGAGCACCATGGAATCGCCCAACTCCAAACGGCACACCTGCCACAGGTAATCGAAATACTGAATGACGATTGGGCGGTTAAGGCCCATCTCCTCCTTTTTTTGCTCGATCACGCTTTCGGGAGCATGGCCGCCCAACATAGATGACACCGGGTCTCCGGGCATGACCCTCAGCACCACGAATACGATGCTCAACAGGATAAAGACCATGGGGATGGTCAATATCAGCCTGGTGATGATATATCGGAGAAGGTTTTTCATGGAATCATAAAATCGCTTCGCGATTTTATACAACGCCTGCCCGCCATGCTAGACGCAAGGCGAGGTGGGCGGGCGGCTTCGCCGCTCTAAAAAAGGAAATTCCCAAACGATCATGTAGAATAATTCCTAAATATGCTCGCAATGACAAGTACGTTGTTTTGAGGTTAAATACCCTTCAGACTACTGCAAGGCACGTACACGAAGTCTTTGATGTAAAAGGGCAGGGCCTTTTGACCCTGCCCTTAGACTACATTGGCTTACTTAGTGCTGTAGATCGGTCCGTACATAAACCGCAGCGTGGGCGATAGCATGATGCCGCGGATGTCATTTTGCGCAAAGAGATACAGGGTTCCCTGAAAGATGGTGACCGTCGGCACCTCATAGGTCCAGAGGGTCTGGAGTTCTTCAAACACCTTTGTTCTCCCATCGGGATCCGTGATCGTCTGACCATCGATGAACTTCAAATCCCAATAGGGATCGGAGAAGTAGATTCCCAGCCCCTTTGAGCCGGCGGTGCCTGCGAACGCAGCCGTGTAGTTATCGGGGTCGATGTAGTCCGGATACCAACCCAGGAGATACGCGGGCATCACCTTGTTCTTCCAGTTATCCCGGTACGTTGCCCATTCGGCCGACTTCACATTCACCTTCATCATACCCGTGGCCTCGAATTGATCTTTGAGCACCGCGGCCATATCCACCTCAGTATCACCATAGTGGCTGGGCGTGTACCAGAGATCAAAGGTGAATTTCTTGGCCTCGCTAAAGCCCCTGGACTCTAAGAGCGCCCTTGACTTCTCGATGTTCCCGTCGCCGAATGCCTGCTTGAAGGCATCGATATGGGACCACATGCCCATGGGCACCATGGAATAAAGCGGGGCGTTTTGCCCGAGAAACACCTTATTGAGGAGCGGCGGTCGATTGATGGCAGCAGCAACCGCCTGGCGGAGCACCCTGTCGTTGAAAGGCGGCCTATCACAGAGAAAGCAGATGTACCGGATGTACGGCCCTTGCGCCTTTATGGTCTGAACCTTGGGTGATTTCTCAAGATCGCGAATGTCCGAGGGATTCAGCGTCTTGAACGCGAAATCGACCTCTCCCTTCTCAAGGGCCAGTCGCATGGTGGTAGCGTCTGCGAAGTAGCGAATGACCACTCGATTCGTTTTCGGCTTGTCCCCATAGAAATAGGGGTTTGCCTCCATGACGATTTCCTGATCCCTCTTAAAGGAAACCACGTTATAGGAGCCCAACCCAATGAGCTTGCCTCCCTTGAGCTCAGAGGGATCACGGACGATCCTATCCACTGGATAGACCTTGGGGTTCAGTGGATAGTACGGAACGGATGCGACCAGAGAAGGAAAATAGGCTACAGGGTTTTTAAGGACGAATTTGACCGCATACGTACCCACGACATCTACGTGATCAACGAAGTCGGTAACCAGCCATGAGGGATCCCCTTTCAGGGCTATTACGCGGTCGATGGACCACTTGACCGCATCGGCATCAAAGGGCGTGCCGTCGGAGAACTTGAGGCCACTTCTCAGCTTGAAGGTGTACTCCTTGCCATCTGCGCTGATATCATAGGATGTGGCGAGCCCGGGAATCAGCTTCGTTGTGCCGGGTTCATAATCCAAGAGCCCCTGATAGATATTGTAGAAGATCTCCCAGGTGTGAAAGTCATAGGCATTGGCAGGGTCCATATCAATGACCTTCTCGGTTGTCCCGTATACGAGAGTTCCTTTAGCGAAGACCTGGCTCGGAAATATGGCCAAAGAGACTACAGCCAAACAAAGCAGTAAAAGTTTCACCATTCTCATATCTCAGACCTCCTTGTAAAAGTGGTTAAACGTTTGGGTTGCGAGCCGCAAGGCTCTCAAGCCTACCACGGCTGACCTTAAAAACCCCTCACCTCCTTTCCATTAGGTCCTTCGATCCGGAGTGAAGCAATTCACCTCGATGATCCATCCCTCATTCGATGAAGAAATCCAGATCCCGAGATTGGGCTATTTTGGCTTAACACGAGGTGCTCTGTCAACATACATTTTCACCGGGGCTTTTCATGCAGGGTAGGGTAATGAATATAGTTATGAGCCGTACTATTCAAGAACTCTTGAAAACCTTCTTTTGATCCTATAAAGATACACATCTCTTCCATGAATGATTATAGCTGAGAACAAGGAAATAACAAAGGTGTTGTCATGATTGTCTTTTTGCTCGCGATCTTGCTTATATATGGATTGTTGCATTTCTATATCTACTACAAGATAAAGACGGCCCTCGCACTCGGTGCCGTAGACATAATCCTTGTCATCTTCTTTATGGCAATTATGGTCCTCTCCCCGATTGCGGTGCGCCTTTCCGAGAGGTACGGATTCGAGTCGTTTGCGCGTTACCTCTCCTATATCGGCTATACCTGGATGGGATTGGCCTTTCTGTTCTTCTCCTGTTCGCTGCCCGTTGATATCTATCGCCTGCTCATCTACACCGGGGGACTGGCCTTTAAGGTGGGCCCTTCATCTCTGTTGCCCTCGCCCCAATTGGCCTTGATGATCCCGGCCGTGATGAGCGTAGCGCTCACGTTCTATGGATATTTCGAGGCCCGTTCCATACGAACCGAACGGGTTGTGATCGAAAGCCCGAAGATCCCCGAGCACATAGGCAGGATTACCATTGCCCAAATATCCGATGTGCACCTCGGCCTAACCGTACGCCACGGGAGGCTGAAGAGGATTCTCAGAGAGGTAGCACGTGCCAAGCCCGATATCGTGGTCTCCACGGGCGATCTCGTTGATGGCCAAATCGATAACCTCGGAGGCCTAGCAGAACTACTTAGAGATATGCATGCCCCTTATGGGAAGTTCGCCGTGACGGGAAATCACGAATTCTATGCCGGCCTCGATCAGGCCCTGACGTTCACTGAAAATGCGGGATTTACGATCCTGCGGGCAGAGGTCTCCGATGTTGCAGGTATCCTAACCATCGCCGGTATTGATGATCCAACGGCAAAACGCTTTGGTCTTTCCATGGGTATTTCGGAGACATCCCTGCTCTCAAAGCTCGATCATGAGCGGTTCACCATACTCCTCAAGCACCAGCCCGTGGTGGATAGAAAGGCAGATAACCTCTTTGACTTGCAGCTTTCAGGACACACCCATGGAGGGCAGATCTTCCCCTTCGCCTTTCTCGTGGGGCTGTTCTACCCCGCGGACCAGGGGCTTAGCCGTCTTGAGCACGGCTCATATCTCTATGTGACCAGGGGCTCTGGCACATGGGGTCCTACCATTCGCTTTCTAGCCCCTCCTGAAGTGACGATCATCGAACTGGTTCACAAAGATACGTAACATTGCTACTTGTTTCATTCTACAAAACGTAAGGTACTCTGTAGCTGTATCCTTATGCTTTAAGGTGTAGTTTTTATACCTTGACTTTCCGGCTTCAATTCCTATAGCGTGGTAATACATATTCAAGGCAGCACCCTCAGGAGATTTCCGTGAATCAGCATCGCTATAACAGAATCCAAACCGAATCCTATAAGCTTTATTTTTGAGCGCTGGCGCTTATTCGCCGTCAACACGATTGCATGGAGGTGAAGCTATGAGCAATCCCCTTCGATACCATATCTCTGATGCGAAATTAACCTATGCCGGGCGTCATGAACCAATGGAGATGGGTAAGGATAAGGTCTCCACATTCAATCAGAGGCACAAAGAAGTGTTGGGCTTCTATGGCCTCGAACTTGCTGAAGGCAGAGTATTTATCATAGACGATCGGGTTAACGAGCAATCCAACCTAGGGGTATTCAGAAGCAAGCAACTGCGCCAGTCCGTCATCCTTGCTGCAGCCCTGCCCGGAGCGGCTGTCGCCCTCCATGGATTCGGTGTGCTGAAAACAGTACCCAAGGATCAACAGACAAAGGCGATGGTAAACCGATTAAAGCGCAGAAACGACCGGCTTGCTGCCCAGATCATGAGCGAGGTGCTTCAGATTACGAGCGAAACCTTCGATGTAGGAGAGGAAGTCGTCATCGAGAGTACCATAACAGAGGGCGTGCGGGTTAAGCCGGGGGTAGAGCCGGGAGGTAATCCAACTATCCCGGTCGGTGCGCTATTTGGAAAGGAAGAGCACTGCAACCGGTATGGACGAGATCTCGGGCACGACGTTGCCAAGCTGTCCATGGGATCCGATGTAATTGACGGCACGGGGAAGTCGATTAAAGGATTACACAGCTCGCTCACTGCGTTATTTTTAACCGAGTCAGGTTTTAAGCGTCATCTACCGGACATATACATAGAGCGTTGGATGGCAGGTGCGCACTTTTCAGAGTTCAACCCCAGGGACACGGATTTGAAGCAAGAGGCCCAGATCATTGCCGATGCGTGCGGTGTGAATGACGTCTCAGAAATGACGGCCTATTTTATCGATCGGTCACGTCACCATCCGGCCATGGATCAGCTTAATGCCATGGGTATTGCCACTCCCTTCGATCAAGACGGAGATCTCTTTCCCGCATTGGTTCTGGGATTGGAAGGGCTGCGTTTTCCGGACGGCAGAGGGCTGCACAGCATGATCGGGGAGATCGGTGGTAGTGCGGAATGGACGGTTGGCGCCCTCCCGCTTGTCTGGCGAGGAGGTCAAAGTCTTGGGATGATCACGAGCCAGAGCTCACTGACCAGAAAGGATCTCTCCCCGGAGGAGCTGTGGAACGAGCGGTTTCACTACACAGAAGAGGAACTTATCCTTTTGCAGGATGCCCGGTTCGAGCAGAAACCCTATTTCACGGTGAACGATATAATGGAAAGGCCCTATGCAGGGGGAGTGAGCGCCTTCTGCGCCATATCCGACAACTACTTCCTCCCGCACCTAAAGGGTGTAACAATCGATAGGGAGCAGGGCCTGATTACCACCCACACGCTCATGATCAACTCATTGGGAAATATTGAGCACTGGCAGTTGGTATTTCGGTGTGTAGACGGCCTTGATCCTACCGCTGGGAAAATGGCTTCACCCAAAACCGAGTTAAACGAACTAGATAAGCAAACAATCGAAACCTATATCAAATCCATGGCAGATGACGAGGTGAAGCGGCTCAGGCTCAAGCAATTCTTCGTAAATGAGTATTACCCGGCGATCATTCACGCGGGCGGCAAGATGCTGGTGCTCGAGAAGACCATCGAATCCCTCATAGCTCGAGGGGCATTGAGCGCGCACGACCGAGATATAGTCAGTTCTGTTGTCCAGGCATTACCGGAATGGTTTACCAAGGCAGCCTAAGTAGAAGAGGCGCTGGGATTGTTTGGTAGGCGGAAAAAGGGATTGTAAAGGCGCTCTCTTGCAATGGTGGTTGACGGTCCGTGGCCCGGATATACCCGTATATCATCTCCTAAGGGAAAGATCTTCGTGCGGACCCCGTGGGTCAGCTGTTCATGGCTTCCGCCTGGGAAATCGGTTCGTCCAACCGAGCCGGCGAAAAGGGTGTCGCCGGCAAAGACCACGCCGGGCGAATGGAAACTCACTCCTCCGGGCGAATGACCAGGAGTATGAATCACTGATATGCCATAGGTTCCCACGTTGAGCTCTTGGCCCTCTGAAAGATAACCATCGGCTTTAACGTTGAGTGCCGGGACATCGAGGGCATGAATCAGCACAGGCGCCTTGGTAATGTCTCGCAGCTCGGCAGCACCTCCCGTATGGTCGAAATGCCCATGAGTAATGAGTATGTAGCGTATCCTCAGGCCGTTTTTCGATATTTCCTCTGCAATACGGAACACGTCATCACCTGGGTCAATGACGAGGCCCTCTCTCGTTTCCTTACAACCCAAGATATAGCAATTGGCCTGGTACGGTCCAACAATCAATGGCCCTTACAATAAGATTGCGACAACGCGACAGAGCTAAAAACCCAGTTTTTTTTCGGGTGCATAGGTAAAAATGGAAAGATATTGATCACCAACGCAGGAATGTGCGATAGTCACCAATGAAAACATTTTGAGATTTCACCCGAGAACGAAGGGAGGATACGGTCTATGGGGAAGGGAATGGCTTCGAAGATAATCAAAATAATGCCATGTCTTGACATGAAAGAGGGCAGGGTGGTGAAGGGTATCCATTTCGTGGACCTAAAGGATGCTGGAGACCCAGTAGAGAATGCCGAGTTTTACCAGCGCGAGGGAGCAGATGAACTCGCTATGCTGGATATCGCGGCCACCCTGGAGAATCGTAAAACAAGGCTGGAGTGGGTGAGAAACGTGTCCTCAGTCATTAATATCCCGCTTACCGTTGGCGGGGGCATATCCTCCCTGGAGGATATCGATTTGGTGCTGAAGGCAGGGGCACAGAAGGTATCCATGAACAGTGCAGCGGTGAGAGACCCCAATATTGTAGAGAAGGCGGCGAGGAGGTTCGGTTCAGAGACAATCACCGTGGCCGTGGATGCGAAGAGAAACAAAGCTATGCCATCGGGCTTTGAGCTGGTTGTTTCCGGTGGTACCAAGCCGATGGGTCAGGATGCCGTTACATGGGCCAAGCGGTGTCAAGAGCTGGGAGCAGGCGTGATACTGCCCACGAGCATGGATGGAGATGGAACAAAGAGCGGCTACGACCTGGAATTCACGAAAGCCATCTCTGAGGTCGTTCAAATCCCCGTCGTAGCATCAGGTGGTGCAGGTACACTGGAGCACTTCTATGAGGGGGCGACTCGCGGGGGTGCCACCATACTGCTTGCTGCCTCTGTGTTTCACTACCGCATCCTGCGGGTGAGAGAGGTTAAGGAATACTTACGGGAAAGGGGTTTATTAGTACATCTTGCCTGACAAGCCCCTGTCTTGACATATCCCCATCCCTGTATTACTTTTAATGAAATTCAGAAACTTTCGAAGAACTCATGTAAACTATCTTCTTCTGATGAGGCTGATAAAGATGGTGATCGTGCAGATGTGGGTCAGGCTCATCAATAAAGAGCTCTGATGAAAGGAGAGTGCGACCATGAAGATTGCAGTGGCCACCGAGGATAACAGGGGACTCGAGGCAGTGCTAAGCCAGCATTTCGGCAGATGCCAGTCCTATACACTGGTAGAAGTCGATAACGGCCAGATAGGGGAGGTTAAGGTCCATGAAAATCCCTTCTACGGAAGCCATGGCCAGCCCGGGGAGGTTCCCGCCTTTATCAAGAGTATAGGCGCTCACGTGATAATCGCCGGCGGCATGGGGCCGAAGGCGATTGGTTTCTTTGAACAGTACGGAATTCAGGTAGCAACCGGGGTCTCCGGCACTGTTCGCACGGTACTTCAGCTGTATCTTGACGGAAAGATTCAGGGGGCAGCCCCGTGTATGGACCATGAACATGAACCAGACCATGAATTCCATGAGCTTCCCCACGATGAGCCATCGAAACTCCGAGAGGAAATCCTTTCTTTACGAAAGCAGTTGGAGAGGGCGACTGAGCGATTAGAAAGTTTGGAGAAGGAAAAAAATCGCTATTGAAGCAAGGAGGTAACCATTCGATGAAACAAGACACGCTCCAATTCATACCGAGAAAGACCGTTTTCATTCTTGCACTAAGCCTTTTTCTGTGCCTAGCCTTACACCCGTGGGCTACGGCCCGAAGTACTGTACCTGAAAGCTTTGCATCGCTTGCCGACAAGGTAGGCCATGTTGCAGTCAATATCAGCTCTACGAAAGTGATTAAACCTACGGGAAGGTTCCTCCCATTTCCCGGGAGGGAATTCAGGGATTTCTTCGGGGAAGATTTTTTCAAACATTTCTTTGGCCAAATTCCTCAGGAAGAGATGAAACAGAGAAGCCTGGGATCAGGCGTTGTTGTTAGTGAGGATGGATACATATTGACCAACAATCATGTTGTTGCAGAGGCTGAGGAAATCGTGGTCACATTTACCGAGGAGAAGCAGTAT
>QMLW01000038.1 GCA_003646935.1 Deltaproteobacteria bacterium | reverse complement strand
TTTATAATATAGGTTTATTTTCTTACATTTTCAAGTAAAATATTAATACTTTTGTTTTATATTCCAACAAAGAATAATGTATCTATTTTCAAATAGCAATTTATTTTAAGGATACAGAAGGCTGACGAAAAATCTTAATCTCTATAATATAAATTTAATGGCTTCTAAAATTTACGTTGGTACCTCGGGGTGGAATTACGGTCATTGGCAGGAACTATTTTAGAAAAGGGGTCAGGCTCTTTTTTTCCCCATTCTTCGTGCAATCTCAAAGGTAGCGGCGATCCTTATGGATTTCACATCTCCCAGCCCTTTTATCTCAAGGAATTTGTGCAGCGGCTGATTTGCCATTCCTTTAAATGAGCCAAAGTTTGCAAGAATTTCTTCGGCAATTTCTTCAGCTGGCTTGCCTTTAATGCCGGAAGAAATCAAGATGGCAAGGAGCTCAGTATCTGTGAGGCGTTCCGGCCCAAGTTCCCTGAGCTTGCCCCCAGGATGCCGCCACTTTTGGGTTGATGAATGCATTTTTTAACCTCATTGTTCAATTTTTTTTCTGTTTCTCCAACCTCAAGATAGCATTTCATTTGGATTCAGAACAGCTACCATTACTTTATCCTTAAAATGCTCCACGTTCCATGTCACAAAGGCATCGAGGATTTTCTTGTTTTTATCGACTATGGAAGTTACCAACGCATCCCCAAAGCTCATCTTCCCCTTTATATAGTCCAATATGGATTTAGGATCAAAGCATACTAGTTTGGCATTCTCCTCCGGGAACAATATTGTGGTGTTATACCTTTTCGCAAAACCGAGGTAGAGCATTACGGTACTTTCAGCGCTGAGATTAAATGATAGGATTCCGCAAAATTCTAATAGATTGTAGATAGAGGTATAGGCGATAATCTCATTGTTTGCCACTTTTTCTATGAATCTGACGGTTTCTCTATGCTTTGTATCCCTTTTATATCTCCTTTCAATGACGTATACATCAGTATCGATAAATACCTTTACCCTTTTTTCCATATCCTCTTCCTGCTATAAGCCATTGCTTCCTCGACTGACTTAAAAAATGGGACACTCCTTTCCAGTTCCTTATCGATAGCTTCCCAATCTATTTCTACATCTGGCTTTTTTCCCTTTTTCATGGCAACAGTTGCCTGGTCTACAAGCAGCCCTTCTTGTTCTAAGGCCTTTTCCAGAAATTCTTTAACCAGAGCGCTCCTATTCGTGCCCCTTGCCCTGGAGAGACTATCTAATTTTTTAAGAAATTCTTTATCTATTCTGAGGGTTAAAACACTCATTGCGATCACCTCGTAATACTTTCTTTGACCTATTGTATTACAATTCTGGTAGAAGTCAACACTGTGTCTTAATTCATCCTAAAGACTCGGGGTGTTTTACAAGATTTTGAATTCTATGAGCTAATTGTAGTGAGATTATCCTATAGCTCCTTAAATCCCAGGCTGTAGAGAACCGCATCATAAATTTCCTTGAATTTTTCATCCCCTATCCTGCCAACTTTTTTTACTAGTCGTTTTTTGTCAATGGTATGAATCTGCTCTGCAAGGAGCATGGATGGACGATTCACTCCATCTGATTTGTCCAGATAAACATGGATGGGCATTTGGCGAAGGGTAGTGGTCAATGCGGCAACAATCGTCGTAGGGCTGTGCTCGTTGCCAATATCGTTTTGTAAAATAACGCCGGGACGGGTTCCTCCTTGTTCGGAGCCGACATTCGGATCAAACTGGATTAGCCAAATCTCACCGCGCTTAGGAAATTTATTCATGGGGCCACACCTCCTGGCCTGAGGAGGTGAATTCTTCTGCAATTCGGGTATTTTCTTGGGCCATGGCCTTATATCCCTCGATCATTTGTTTTTTCTTAAGATCTAGCTGCCATTTTTTAAGAACACTTTCAATTACCTGACTTCTGGAAACCTTTCTAGACTTAGAGTACAACTCGATGTCCTGTAAAATAGAAGAATCCAGTGAAATACTAACCTTTCCCTTCGTTAATTTCATTTTATTACCTCTATTTCTTAAATTATATTACTACCTATTAGTAATATAAATTGATCTTACTGTCAATCGTAAATAATTGTATAATAGAAAGAAATGGGACTTAGATAGAGCAAATAATTACAGCTTAGGCACCGAATGGAGATGAGAGACTTATTTATAGGAGAACGGCATTCAGCAAAAATTTTTGACGTGGTTCATTCGGTATGCTATAGATACTAGGAGTGGAGGGATGTCCGAGTGGTTGAAGGAGGCGGTCTTGAAAACCGTTGTCCCGTAAGGGACCGTGGGTTCGAATCCTACTCCCTCCGCCAGGAAATGTAACCTTGTTACAATTCACTCGCGGCTTGTGACCAGTAGCTCTTGGTAAAGATCTTTTCCACAACGCCTTGATGCTGGAAGAAGAAGCATAATAAAAAGTTGTAATTTGGGGAAAGATTCTATGAAGTTTAGATTCAAGGAATTCAGGGTCTACCAAGACGCTAAAGATTACTGCAGGTTTTGCCGCAATATCACAAAGAGATATATTGAAAAGCAAGATAAAGCTCTTGCGAATCAAATTGAAAGGGCTATAAATTCTATTGTATTAAACATTGCTGAAGGATCCGCTGACAATTCTGATGCTGAGTTCGCTAGGTTATTGGGTATATCAATAAGATCTGTCTACGAATCTGTAGCAGGATTTGATCTGGCAAACCTATATGAATATATTGATGATAGCGTAAACGAAGAGATTGAAAATAAGACACATATTTTAGTTAAGCAACTTGCTTCATTTCGAAACAGGCTAAGACAATAGCGGCGACCTAGGTTGTTGTGAGATGATTTTATACTAAATATTGCTATAAGCAAGAAGCTATTAGCAAATAGTAATTTCGCGTATGCGGGATTCGCGGAGAGATGGCCGAGTTGGCTGAAGGCGCTCGCCTGCTAAGTGAGTGTAGGGTCAAAAGCTCTACCGAGGGTTCGAATCCCTCTCTCTCCGCCAAAAAATTAACTTAACCCTTAAATGCTACGACTGGCTGAGAGCAATTATCGTTAGGCTTGGGAAACTCAGCGAATCTTTCGCCATGTAGTTCCATCTGAAGTGTCGATCACCGCGATTCCCGATTCCCTCAGCTTCTCTCGTATCGCGTCGGCCGTTGCCCAATCCCTCATCTTTCTCGCCTCACTTCTATCCCTCAGCAATTCCTCTATCTGCCGATTTGATTCCATCTCTTCAAGGTCCATCACCATGAGAACCGAGTTGATCCGTGCGAGCACCTTATCGATCTTCTCTCGATCGGATGGATCCAGCCCACATGTATCAATGAGGCGATTAATCTTATGGGTGAATTCAAAGAAAGCGGCCAGGGCCTGGGAAATATTCAGATCATCATCCATGGCCTCGCCAAAGCCTCGGGTAAGATTGTAGATGAGCTGATCGATCTCGCTTGAAGCCGGGCCCTTCCTGCAGGTGCGCAGTGAGTGGACAAACCTATCCATGCGGGCAAGCGTATTTCTCGCCATGGCCAGCTTTGACCATGAAAAATCGATTATCCTCTTGTAGTGCATCTGGAGAAGCCAGTACCTAATATCCCTTCCGCAGTATCCCTTGTCGAGCGCTTCCCTAAGCGTGACGGTCTTTCCCTCGAGTGTGTGAGGCGGCTTTTTTCCCAGTACGAGCTCATTGTGAAGCCAATAGTTGGCCAATGGCTTGCCCGTGAGGGCCTCTGAGATGGCTATGTCGTTTTCGTGGTGGGGGAAGATCAGATCCACACCGCCGGTGTGGATATCGTGTGTTTCACCGAGACAATTCATGGCGATGGTAGCGCATTGTACATGCCAACTGGGCCGCAGGTTCCCCCATTTGGTGGAGAAGAAGAGCCCTTTCTTTAGTTCATGCAGGGTGGATCTCTTGAGAAGGGTAAAATCCCTCGGGTTGTCCTTTTCATACTGATCCAGATCCACGGTTTTCCCTACCTTAATCTTGTCCAAGTTAACCCTGGAGAGCTTTCCATAGCCCTGGAAACGGGATATGTCGAAGTAGACGGAGCGCAATCGTTCATAGGCAAAGCCCAGCTCCACGAGTTTCTCAGTGGCGTCTATCATATCCTTCACGTGCTCGCTTGCCCTGGGATAGGTGGTGGCCCTTTTAATATTGAGCGCATCCATATCCTTGAGAAACTCCTGGTAAAAGACGTCGGTAAATGTCTTTAAATCCTTGCCCGCGGCTTCTGCCCCCTGCATGGTTCTATCGTCCAGGTCAGTGATATTGATGATATGGTTGACGGCAAAGCCCTTGTACTCGAGGTAGCGCCTCAACAGATCGGCGACCACGTATCTCCTGCACTCCCCGAGATCGATCAGGCTCGACACCGTAGGCCCACAGGTATAGATGGTGACTTCGTTTTCCCGTATAGGGATGAATTCATCCCTCTGTCTGCTGAGCGTATTGGAGAACCTGATACCCGTCCTTTTTTTGTCGGTGAACAGGGTGGTGCTCAGGTATCGTTCCCCGCCGTCGGGACAGATCACCACCACAACGCCACCCTTCATCTCTTGGACAACGTCGAGTGCGCCAGCCATGGCTGCCCCGGAACTCATGCCAACGAAGATGCCCTCCTCCTTGGCGAGCCTCCGGGTCATCTGGAAGGCATCCTCGTCATCGATATGAACAATGCGGTCCAGGAGATCTTTATCGAATATCTCAGGGCGGTAGGATTCCTTGAGGTTCTTCATCCCCTGAATCCGGTGACCCAGATAGGGCTCAACCCCTACCACCTTGATATGGGGATCGTATTCCTTCAGCCTTCTCGAGAGCCCCACTACCGTGCCCGTAGTGCCCATGGCAGCGACAACCATGGTAACCGTTCCCTCCGTCTGTTCCCAGATTTCCATGGCGGTTCCGTGGTAATGGGCCCTCCAATTGCTCTCGTTGTTGAACTGGTCTGCAAGCCAGTATTTTTCCGGTTCTTGCCTCACGAGGTTGTAGGCGTCCTCAATCGCTCCGTCGGTGCCCAGACGAGATGGTGTGAACCTAAGCTCTGCCCCCAATGCCTTGAGGATCTTTTTCCGTTCCTCGCTCACCGAGTCCGACATGGTGAGCAGTAATCGGTACCCTCTGATCGCTGCGACGAGGGCCAGGCCAATCCCCGTATTACCGCTTGTGGCCTCAACGATTACCTTTTCCCTGGTTAACTGGCCACTGGCTTCGGCCTCCTCGATCATGGATAGCGCGACCCTGTCCTTGATAGAGCCTCCGGGATTGAAGGACTCGAGCTTGACATACATCACCACGCCGGGATTCTTGTTGAGATGCCGAATGGGAACGAGCGGCGTGTTTCCGATCACATCAAGGATATTGTCGTATTTTCCGCTCACCGCCCTCTAACTCCCATTAATCCCCTATAATTGGGTAGTTATCTTTAATACAAACGCTTCTCAATGACAACCGTAATCCACGATTCGTCCTGGGGAAAGCACATGCACGGATACGCGCCTTCACTTCTTTGGTGTAGTCGTGGTTGTTGTGCGCGCCCATAGGCAAAGACCTCCGTTTATAACCGTGCAGGTTGATCGGCTGAGGGGTCGGGCCTCAAAATATCCTTGCCTCGCAACCAGCAGCAATGATCTTGCCCAATTCCTCACACCGTATAAAAATATCTGGGCCTAGGTGCCCCGTGGCAATTACAGGCTCAGAGACCTTTTTGAACTGATACCCGATGCAGATCCTCTCAATGCTCCTCAAGGCGCCCTGCCCGTCGTTGTCCGCGGAGATAAACGCAACGTATGGCTTTTTGAAAATCTCCTTTCTGCCCCTGGCCTGATCGTATGTCCGATCGAAGAGGTCCTTGATTGCTCCCGCCATGTACCCGAAATATTCCGGGCTACCAAGGGCCAGTCCGTCACAGGAGAGAAGATCCTCGAGAGAAGTCTTTCTTGCCTCTTTGAGGACAGCGCACGCGTTCGCGATGGAGTCCACCCCCTTGGCCACGGATTGGGCCATTTTTTTAGTTCTGTCCGTCTGGGAGTGATACACCACGAGGATGGTGATCATGAGGGCATGTCCTTGGATTGGCTTGGAGCGGCATCATCCATGGTTATTCTCGCAAAGGATGCAGGTCTGTTCTATCAATCGAAGACCTCATCAAGTGCCTCCTGATAGGCCCTATAAACCTCGCCACCGAAGCAGACGAAAATTACCTTTTGTACGGTTTGATCGGCCTCGAGAAAGGACTTTGTCTCCTTCAAGGCAATACGGACAGCCCGTTCCAGAGGGAATCGGTAGGCACCCGTGCTTATGGATGGAAAGGCTAGCGTTGCCGCGCCTACCTCAACTGCTGCGCCGAGGGAGTTCCGGTAACAGTTGGCGAGCAGGACATCCTCATGTTTGTCTCCACCGGTCCAGATAGGGCCTACGGTGTGGATTACCCACTTCGCAGGTAGTCGGTAGCCCTTTGTGACACGCGCTTCCCCTGTGGGACAGCCGCCTATCCTCCTTGTTTCCTCGAGAAGCTCTGGACCTGCAGCCCTGTGTATGGCACCATCCACTCCCCCGCCGCCCAACAGGGTGGTGTTAGCGGCGTTCACAATGGCATCGACGTCCATGGTGGTGATATCGCCCTCAACAATCCCTATCCGATCCTTCAGTTCTGTGGCCATTTTCGCCCTCCCATGTTGCAAAATAGACATCCTACAAATAGGTGAAAGCCCGGCTGAAGTCAAGGACTAGAAAGAGACGGTTATGGGATTGTAATGAGCTGAGGATTCGTTTACAATATCCATATGTTGAAAATCGGGGCATTGCAGTTGAGAAATTGGCTTGTTCTGGCCCCCATGTCGGGCAGAACCAATCTGCCCTTTCGTCTGATAGCGAAGGAAATGGGGGCGGGGCTCGTGAGCACCGAGATGATCAGCGCGATGGGGCTCTCCAGGGGCCAGGCCAAGACCTATACGTATTTGGCCACCAATCCAGATGAGAGGCCCGTTGCTGCCCAGTTATTCGGATCCGATGCGGATGCCATGGCCACATCGGCTCGGATCGCAGCGGATATGGGGATTGATGCGATAGATATCAACATGGGATGCCCGGCAAAGAAGGTCGTGAAAACGGGATCAGGTGCGGCCCTGATGCGCGATGCGCAGAAGGCAGCGAGGATCATTTATGCAATGCGACGATGTAGCCCAGTGCCTTTGACCGTGAAGATCAGGGCCGGGTGGTCACCACGGGAGGCGAATGCCATTGAGATCGCAAGGGTGATCGAGGACAACGGCGCAGATGGAATCTGCGTCCACCCACGGTTTGCCAGCCAGGGGTTCTCCGGAACGGCCGATTGGACCTTGATCGGGAGGATAAAAGAGGAGGTGAACATACCCGTTATCGGCAATGGGGACGTGAGCACGCCTTCCTTGGCGTTACGGATGCGCTCCGAGACGAACTGTGATGGGGTCATGATAGGCAGGGCTGCATTGTCGAATCCGTGGATATTCCAACAGACACTGGAGATGGAGCAAAGGGGAAGCTTCGCAACACCCGGCCTGGATGAAAGGCATCGGTTGATCAGAAAGCACTATGAACTTCTCATAGGGTATCTCGGAGAAACGAGGGCTACGCACCTCATACGGGGCCTGTTGCTCCTTTACACCAAGGGACTTCCAGGCCGAGGATTTCTCAGGGGCTTGCTTTCGGAGATAGACGGCAGGGAGAGGCTTCTAGCTACCTTACACGCCTACTTTGGGAGCATACAGGAAGAGGGAGTATCGTGAAGGTCAGGTTGGCGAAGACCGCGGGGTTCTGTATGGGGGTCAGAAGGGCTATGGAGATTACCCTATCTGAGGCCAACAAGGGCGATGGAGAGCTTTTCACCTACGGCCCGTTGATACATAATCAGCAGGTCTTGGATCTGCTCAGAGCAAAGGGCGTTGATATCTTGGAGGATATCGAAGAGTGCGATGGTGGAAGGATCATCATTCGGGCACACGGTATCACGCCCGCAGAGAGAGAACGGATAAGGAACTCAAATTTCAAGATAATCGATGCCACGTGTCCACGCGTTGGAAAGGTGCAGGCGATCATAAAGAAATACCACAACAAGGGGTATACTCCTGTCATATTTGGGGATGCCGTGCATCCAGAGGTTGTTGGGTTGATGGGTTACAGCGGCGGTCATGGAATCGTTATAGGGTCCCCGGGGGATGTGGAAAGGTTGCCTGAGAGCGAGCCCATGGTAGTGGTATCCCAAACCACACAGGATGTCGATGCGTACCGAGCGGCAGTGAACGCCATTAAGCAGCGTCATCCTGAGGCGATAATATTCGATACGATTTGTAACGAGACCTATAAACGCCAGAGGGAGGTGAGGGTGTTGGCATCCGAGGTGGATAGCATGGTGGTGGTTGGCGGCGGAAACAGCGGCAACACGCGGCGGTTGTATGAGATATCGAAATCCACGGGCATACCCACCTTTCACGTGGAGACCGAGAAGGAACTGGAGAGTTCATGGTTCTCAGCAGCGGAGACGGTTGGCGTGACCGCTGGCGCGTCAACACCCAATTGGATGATAAAAAAGGTACTGGAGAGAGTACATACCATGGGCAAGAATGGGCGATATTCCTTTGGAAATTTCATGGGCAGGGCCCTTCGTTTCCTTACGACGATCACGATTCCGGAGTCTATCGGGGCGTTTTCTCTCACCTACGCGGGCCTTGTGCTCTCCAGGGGCAAGGCCCAGATTGTGTACCCCCTTCTCGCCCTGCTCTACGTGTACAGCATGCATGTGCTCAATCGATTTCTGGATAAGGAAGCCGGTAAGTACAACGATCCTGGCATAGCCCTTTTCTACACCAAGCATAAGACCCTTCTCGTGACAACATCGCTAGTAACGATAGGTACAGGGCTGTTCCTCTCGCTCTCGCTGGGAATAGTCCAGTTTGTGCTCTTTCTCGCGCTCACCATGCTCGGATTGGCATACAGCATGCCAATCATACCGCTGCGATTCGGTTACCTGGGGAGATACGCGAAGATAAAGGACCTTCCAGGCTCAAAAACCTTGGCGGAGGCTTTGGCGTGGGGAACCATAAGCTCGCTGCTCCCCTTGGTCGGGTGGTCGAGGCCGTTCTGGCCCGGGATTTTGATCTCCTTCCTGTTTGTATCCTCCATGTGTTATGTGCGGGCAGGATTGTTCGATATCCTAAACATGCAAGGGGATTTGATCGTGGGCAAGGAAACACTGCCCATTGCGCTGGGTGAACGAAGGGCCCTGAGGCTCTTGCTCTTGATAAACGCATTCGCTGCGGGCCTGTTGCTGATCGGGGCATCGATTGGTATTGTTTCACCCCTGGGATACCTCCTCATCATCTGTTTCCTGATCGCCATGGCGTATCTCACGGCGTACCAAAAAGGGTGGGTAAAGGATGGAGCTTCGCTGCAGGCTATTGTGGAGGGCAATCTCCTTTTCGCCGGAGCGCTTGCCCTTGTATGGAAACTGCTTTAGACAATGCCCTCCGTAAGTGTGATAATCCCC
>QMLW01000037.1 GCA_003646935.1 Deltaproteobacteria bacterium | reverse complement strand
TTCGGGCACGACGCTCCAATTCTGCATCCATATCGATCTTGATGCCCACCGGGTAGCTCTGTTGACCCAAAGCCCGTAATTCAACCTCCATGAGCCGGTATGTCTGGAAAAGCGCCATGGCAATACTCAAGCCAAGCAGCAGTATGGAAGCGACATTGTAGATGAACTGCCTCTTAGATCCAGTTCGCTCCATGACCAATTCATCCGGGAGAGAGTCAAGGATCTTAAAACAGCTCAGATCCGCATCACATTGGGGGCATTTGCTCTGTTCAGAGGCAATGCACTCTAAACCGCATATGGGACAGGTGGTGCCAGATGCCACTTACTTCGTAATATCCTTATAGATCACACCGGGCTTCGCTTCGAAGTCTTTAACGATAGCGCTCGCTTCCGGCCATATCTCTTCCAGGAGGCCAGATGCCCTGTGTGGATCCCCTTCACCGAAGGCCTTAATGATATCGTCTATATACCGGAAGAACTTGGGGGCCTTTGCCGGATCTGACTTCATACAGATATCTCCCGCCTTTTTGATCTCCATCAATTCGTTGACCGCGCCGAGGTTACCAAGGGCATCATCCAGATCTTTGAGAGCCTGGATGTTCTCTTCTAAGCTCCCGTGCTCGTCCATCTCCTCCAGCCTCTGAATAGCTTTGCCGATGACCTCCTGTTTACTGGGAGGAATGGCAGGGCCGGAGCCAGAAAGAACTGACTCGGCATAGTAGATAGCGGGCTTGCTGCTATGACCCAATGCCGCCATTTTCTTCGCCTTCTCAACCTTAATAGTCGCTCGCTCGTAAAGCGCTTCGTCCACTTCATCCGTCTCTGGATTCACCAACCTGTTGATGTCTTTTATTGCGGATAGAGAGCGGTGGAGCAAATCTACTATCGTGTATTCATTATACTGTTTCCGGTTGGCCTCAGCTATAGTGTCTTCGAGGGACATGAACAGTTTTTCGTCGGCCTTTCCTCTGGAAAGGCTCTTTGATAGCTGGACTTCGGGAAATTCTTTTAGAACCGCAGTGACGTCGATAAGATTGTTCTCATCGATCCGCAAGGTTATCTCCACATGAAGCGGGTCTCCCCTCACTGTCGCCTCTTCCCGGCCGTCCCTGTCAATCCCAAGCCACAGGTCACCGATGGACTCCTCTTGCTCGTTAACCACGTTGAAGAATTTCATGTGAACCAGTCTCTGTTCGGGGTGGACTAGCTTGAAAACCTCGGCCTTTTCATAGGGGAGGGGCGTATTCTTCTCAACAAATAGGTGCTTTTCCCCATTTTCCAGGTAGATGTAGTAATCGTGGGCTGCGGAATGGACAATATCTATAACTCCCTGTTCGATCGTGTACTCTTCCAGATCGAATCCGCAACTATCACATAACCTATCCGACTGGCTGACCTGGCGGCCGCACCGCGGGCATTCATAGGTATCTGCCAGCCGGTGGCTCAGGATGGCAGCCCCTTCCGCAATGGCCATCATGGGACGTTCGTGCACCATCACCGTTTCATCCCCGAACTCCTGTTTCATGGCCTCTACCACCCTGGGAATCCGTGAGCTTCCCCCTACCAGAAGGACGTTGTCTATCAAGTCAGGGGTGAAATGGATATCCTCAAGCAGCTTCCGGGCGAGCCTTACGCTCGTCTCGATAATAGGAGCAATGATCTCATTGAATTGATCCCTGGTCAGCTCCACATCTACATCGACACCGTCCCCATCACCGTCTTTCAGGACCCCAAGGATCTCAACACAGGCCTCATCCACAGTACTCAACTGGACCTTGGCCCTTTCCGCTTTCGCCTTCAGCTCAGCGAGGAAGAGGTTCTTCCGTTTCTCATCCTGGCCTTCTATAAATGCCATCATCTCGTCGATTTGATATTCCCTGGCGGTCTCCGCCAGGACATAATCAGCGACAAGACGGTCAATGTCCTCACCTCCAAGCCACATATCTCCACCCTTGCCCTGCTCTATGAACTGCCCGCCGCTAATGGTCAGCACGCACAGGTCAAAGGTGCCGCCCCCGAAGTCAAAGATGAGGACCGTCTTTGCCTCATCGCCTTTCACATTGTCCACACCGAAGGAAATGGCCGCAGCGGTGGGCTCGGGCAACAACCTTCGAACCTTCAAACCCGCCAGGGCCGCGGCGATTCTTGTGGCATGTTTCTGTTTGTCGTTGAAATAGGCCGGTACAGTAATCACCGCATATTCTATCTTGTCGGCCTGGGACTTTTCCGCATCCCTGTGGATCTTTTCGAGTATCTTGGCAGAGATTTCCTCAGGCGTGTACTCCCTGCCTCCAAGGATAACGGCAAGACTGTTTTCCGTCCCTCTGGAGTGACGTTCGATCCGATAGCCCAGCCTACGGTCTTCAATGATTTTCCGAACCTCCTTGTTATGGTAGCTTCTCCCCATCAGCCGCTTAACAGCAACGATGGTGTTTTCCGGGTCCTGCTTTCTCCACTCCAACGCATCTTTCCCCACAACAAACTCTGGCCTGGAGAAGTGTAACTTTCTCTTTTTGACAGTAACGCAGGAAGGGGTGATGAAATCCCCTTCCGCATTTTTCAAGACCTCAGTGTGAAGCTTCTTTATTGCGGCCACGGAGTTGGTAGTTCCTAGATCTATCCCTATGGACTTGGACATCTGTCTTTCTCCTTTCTAAGGCTCATTCCAGGCACAGAAGGCTTCATAGCACTAACCATAATCTTACCTCCTTAACATTTCCCCTTATTAGCTATATCTCGTGTTTTCAAATAGTTAGCCAACCTCAAGAGGTTTTCTTATTTTTAAAGATAACTCGTAATCGCCATCTTTTGCAAGGGAAAAAACTGGCCGTTTCCGGCTGATCTCACCGGCATGGAATTCTGCATTTGACCTTGGTTCTGCCTGATGGAACCCGATCGCTTATCCCCGGCCTATGGACTGATCTAAATATGGGCAACGCTCAAAGCCTCCAATCCACAGACAGACAATCCACAGGAAGCGAAAGAGTTTTACACTATTTTATAGCCCTAGGCTCCAAAGCCAAAAATTCCGATAAAACAGCAACTTGCCCAAGTTAATCACGACTCAATCACTTGCAGTTTCATATCTATTGGTGTATTATTTGACGTATGAACATGAAACCAAAACAAAAGAAAGAGACTATTAGGAAACTCAGGGCCTTTTTTGAACCAAGGCCGGAAATTATCTTCTCCTATCTCCATGGCTCATTTGTAGAAGGAATATCCTTTAGGGATATTGATATAGCTGTATATGTGGATGAAACAATAATACACGCAGGAAAAGAGATTGATTATGGGATAGATATATCTATAGAGGCCGAGGCGGCCACTAAAGTGACCCCCATAGATCTAAAAGTGATAAATAACGCACCTATCGCCTTTCAATTTCATTCAACAAAAGGGATATTATTGTTCTCAAAGGATGATGAAGTAAGAACCGATTTCCTTGCAACGGTGTGGAGCTTGTATTACGACCAGACCATTACTAAGAGGGATTTTCTTAAGGAGATGCTTGGTGGCTGAGATTAACAAGGATAAAATTGAGGTTTATGCAGGTGAGATAAAGGAGGCAGTAAGACTGCTAAGGGATTGTACCAAGGTATTAAGGGAAAAATTTCTCCAGGATGACACCTTGATAAGAAGTACAAAATATAATTTCGTGGTAGCCGGTCAAGCAGCTATTGACATCTGCTATCATATTGTTGCCAAAAAGGGGGGAAGGGCTCCCAAGGATTATGCCCACTGCTTTGAGTTGCTTGATGAGCTTAACATCTTGCCGAAAGAAACCGTAAGAAAAATGGCTGATATGGCTAAATTCAGGAATCTCCTTGTTCACCATTATATAAAGGTTGATAATAAACGGGTTTATGAAAAACTTAAGGATATAGATGTATTTCTTGAATTTTTAGAAAAACTAGGAGAAACCCTTTTGCCATAAACCCAATGATGAAATTTTTTAGGTGAGCAATTTGTGGAGGGAGTTGTCTCCCAGCCCTATACGGGGAAAAGGGATGAGGGATTTGCGGATTGCAGAATCAGTTCCTATTAATTCACGTGCCCAATCCACGATAAAGCCACCGACCACGATCCCAGGCGCGATGAATCCATGAAATCCCTTTATCTCCTCAAGAAAGCGTTCAACAGATTGCCCGCAAATCATGCTCATTCGCATCATCAGCCTTTTTCAACACTGAGAAAGCCTTGCTTTGATGGCACGACTATAGGGAAAAGAGCAATATGGGTCAAGCAGGAAAGCTAAAGGGTTTAAATTCATCAATACGGTTCAATTTCAATTCTTAGATGACAAAATCAGCCTTCACGTTTTCATTTGACAATGCCTTGTTTTATATAATAAAAGTGACAAGTTTGGTGGGCATGTACGTTCCAATTTACTGATAGGCAGATGCAATATCAGCCTGCATCGCAGTGATAAGAGGGTTATCCATGCTCTTGCATCACAGAATATGGTCCCCAGAACTTCTTTTCGATCAAAGCAGGTCTCAGAATGCTTGTCCAGCATCAAGCGGAGTCCAACCATCCTACTTACGCTCTAACTCCCCTATCCTAAACCCTCTATACCTTAATAATCTTCAGGTACCACTGCGCTACATACTGTATCATATCCACCATTAGGTGATGAGTTTGATGCTTTTTGAAAGTCATTAACGAAGCAAACATGGCAATAAATGCCATATCTACTGTAATCATGAAGACTTATTGATGTTTAAACAACGTAGCCTCTCCATGTAGCTGTTCTCCATGCAAGGACCTCTCAAATTGTGTAAACCTTGCTCCTGGTGGAGTAGGCAGGTTCCCCCAGGAGCTGAAACATGCTGTTACCAGACTTGTCCAAATCAGTAACGCTTAGTGTTATGGCTTAATCGGATTAAGTCTTTGAGGATAATGCCCTGCTTTTGGTACAGAAACGAGAACAGAAACTGCCCTGTTCACGTCTGCTCACTTATACACTGATATCATTTGCCTAATCTGAAGCTTTTTCAATAATATATTTTTACTTAACAAAGGGGGTTATTATGAGGGCGAAAAGATTACAGGTTATCGTTATCATGGGTATCGCCACCTTCTTTATGTCTGGATTAAACGCAGTTGAAGTCAGGGCAGAGAAGAAGGGCGAACCTATTGTAGTAGGCGCTCCTGTTCCGCGGGCCAGCGCATACGGCCAGAACGGAGAGAGGGGGATGATCCTTGCCGCGGAAGAGATCAATGCAGCAGGCGGGGTCAAGGTAAATGGCGTTATGCGTCCGCTCAAGCTTGAAATCATTGATACCCGCGACGAGGAACCCGGCGTTCCCACCAGCGCTGTCCTCCGGGCCATTGAAAAACTTATTCTTCAGAAGGATTCTGATGTCATTGTAGGTGGACCGTGCATGTCGGAGTGTGGGATGGCCGCCATGGATCTCTATGCCCGCTATAAGATTGTGGACATAGTTTCAATCGGCTGCTACACGCCCAGCTGGGACCAGAAGGTGGCCAAGAACCCTGAAAAATACAAGTACTCCTTCAGGGCGAGCGGGAGTGTGAAATGGTACATCAAGGAGGCCCTTGACCTTCTAAGCAATATCAACTCTAAATACGGGTTCAACAAGCTGTTCGTTTCCATTGATGACAGCCTCATGTGCCGGAAGGCAGCAGGTATAGTCGAGAAGCTGGCCAAAAAGAGCGGATGGGACATCGTGGGAAGAGATAAGCATCCTATCGGAACAACCGACTATTCCTCTGCTTTAACCGATTGCAAGAAATCCGGTGCCCAGGTCATGTTTATGTGGGCTTACTCCCCGGAGACCTCCATCCTGCTCAAGCAGTGGGCGGACATGGAAATTCCGGCCCTTCCCATCGGTTTTATCGGTGCAGCCGAAGACCCGGGCTTCTGGAAAGCAACAAATGGGAAGTGTGCCTATAGTGTGGTTACCCTTTCTGAGACCGGCAATGTGCCAAGCGAAGCCACGTCTCGGAGTATGGACTTCTATAACAGCTTCAAGAAGAGATGGGATGTGCCTCCCCGGAGCACGGGCTGCGTCAGCGCATACGAGGCCCTATATGTGCTCAAGGACGCAGTGGAGAGGGCTGGATCCCTCGAAGATGACGCTTTGATCCAAGCCCTTGAAAAGACCAACCTCCCCACCGTCAGAGGGACTGTCCGTTTTGACAAGAACCACCAGATAGTCTACGGTTACGACCCAAAGCAAAGCGTATTGGGCTGTTGGGTCCAGTGGCAGAACGGCAAAAGGGTGCAGATCTTCCCTTCGGTCGCGGCAACCGCCGGGATCAAGATGCCTCCCTGGCTGAAATAGGTGTAAAATCAGGCCCCTGTGGACACCGAGTGCACGGGGGCCTGATTGGGTGTATCTGCACCATTCCTCATCATTGCTTGTTTGCTTATGTCCGAGCGGAAAGGGGAAAGCCATGGTCGGCCGTGCCTAGATTCGCGACGAAAAAAGGGTAAACACAGGGATCTGAGGATATGGACATACTCGTATATGGTACAGTAAATAGTGTTACCTTTGCCCTCATTGCTCTGGGCTTTACCCTGGTATACGGTGTCAGCAGAATCCCCAACTTCGCCCATGGTTCCATTTACGTCCTTGTGGGTTTCCTGACCTATAGCTTTATAAACGATCTTACTCTTAACTACCCGCTCGCCGTTTTCATCTCCCTGATCATCGCCTCCATCATCGGTCTCATCATATATCGCTTTATCCTTATACGGTTGCGGGGCCTTCCTGCATCCGAAATCATCGCCTCTTTCGCCGTTGGACTGATTATCCTGGAGGGCTTGCGCCTTCAGGGCATCGGGGGGTTCAAGGGTTTCATAGGTCCGTTCTACATGCTTCCTAACTTTATAGAAGGGAAGGTCTGTATCCTAGGGGTATTTGTAAACTATCAGCGGCTTATCATCATAGGAGCAGGATTGGCGATGATTGTAGGGATGTCGATATTCACCCACTACACGAAACTCGGTCTTTCCCTCAGGGCAATTGCGCAGGACGAGCATGCAGCCATGATGCTTGGTGTGAACTCCGACCGTACCGCTATGATATCCATGTCAATAGGGTCGGCTTTGGCAGGGCTGGCCGCCGTAACTATTCTTCCCCTGGGAAATATAACCCCTGAAATGGGGTATCATGTGCTGATCTACGCCCTTGCGATTTGCATCATCGGCGGCCTCGGAAGCTGGTGGGGAGCGGTATTCGCGTCTTTCTTGCTGGGTTTCTCCATGAAGTTAAGTACGGCTTTATTCGGGGCGATGTGGGAGTCGGTAGTTTTGGTAGGAACAATAATTTTCATCCTCTTGGTCAAGCCCTCCGGCCTGTTAGGAAAGCAAAAGGAATTCGAGGAAAGGGTGTAAATTGGTTGACGAGACGAGGCGAAAAAAGAGGTTGGACAGAAGCATAAAGGTCCGCACTGAAGGATTATATGCGCTCAGTTCGTGGACTGAAATGCTCTACCTTATCCTGCCCAGGGCATTGCTGATCGTGGGATTGCTCACTCTGCCCTTGCTCTTGGACATGTACTGGCAGAGGGTCTTATGTGCGGCGGGAATCTACGCCTTACTGGCCCTGGGATTTGATCTGCTTGCCGAGTATGTGGGGTTGGTATGCCTCGGCGGGGCGTTCTTCATCGGAAGCGGTGGATATATATCGGGGCTCCTGAACGCCCATCTCGGTTGGTCGGCCCTTTTTTGTATTCCCATTGCTACACTGGGGGGAGCGATATTCAGCACGTTGGTCCTCATCCCTGCTCTGCGGCTGAGAGGAATCTACTTCGCCATAATAAGTTTCATGTTTCCTATGTTTGCCAGATACATCATCATTGCGCTCAGCATCTTCGGGGGCACGGAGGGGATCAGTGCCCTGGGTACCCTGCCCAATGTTTGGACGGAAATCTACCTTATCCTGGTCGTAGTTATTATTGCCCTTTTTGCGATCAGACGACTTGTTAACGAAGACATTGGCCTCATTCTACGGGGAATCAAAGATAATGACCAAGCGGTCAAGGCCTCCGGAATCAACATCACCTCCTATAAAATCAAAGCCGTGTTCATCGCCTCGCTTCTCGGCTCATTTGGAGGCGCCTATTTGAGCCACCTTTACGGCTGGCTCGGAATCTCGCTTTTTGCCATGGATTTTTCGATTCTTCCAATTGCTGCGAGCGTCATGGGAGGCATGGGTACCCTGGCAGGTCCCGTGCTGGGAGCATTCGCCCTGACCCCCCTGTCAGAGGCATTGCGGGGGTTCGGTCAGCTAAGGGTGGTGATCTACTGTTTCATCCTTATCGGATTCATCGTTTATAAGCCGGAGGGATTGTTGAACTACTTCCAGCGCAAATATCATCAGTTTGAACTCTGGGAAACGGTGTAGGCATGGAACAAGGACCGCTTCTCAAGGTGGAGAACCTCAGCAAGGCCTTCGGAGGAGTTCAAGCTGTGCTGAACGTGAGCTTCGCACTGAAAAAAGGGGATATCCTTGGCATAATAGGGCCGAACGGGTCAGGGAAAACTACCCTTGCCAATCTCACCACCGGATTTGTGAAGCCTGATCGTGGAACGGTACGCTTTAAAGCCCGTGACATTACCGGCGCCCCACCCCACAAGATAGCAAACCTCGGATTAACGAGGACATTCCAGGTCATGAGGCCTTACCACAGCCTTTCGGCATATAAGAATCTTATCGTGCCCCTGAACTCACCCCGCGTAAGGCAGACGCGGGGAGGAAAGCTGGGTGATACTGATGCCGTGGCCATCGATATCCTCGAGGAGATCGGATTCGAGCGCGATGCTCGCGTGCCATATAAGATTGCTGGGTCTCTGCCATTAGGCTACCTCAAACGCCTGGAGCTCGGGAGGTGTTTTGCCCTCAACCCGGAGGTGATCATCTGCGATGAGATTTTCTCCGGGTTGAGTATGTCGGAGATAACCTCTATGATCCCACTCCTCGAGAGAATCCAGATGGATGGGGTTACCCTGGTCATGATCGAACATCGTCTGAGAGAGCTCTTCAGGCTAGCAGATAGGGTAATTGTCATGAACTTCGGACAGAAGATCGCTGAGGGAATCCCGCTGGAGGTTATGGAGGACCCGGAAGTGAAAAAGGCGTACCTCGGAAGGGAGAGAGCCTGATGCTCGTGCTAGAAGTCAAAGACATGATGGTATTCTACGAAAACGCCATAGCCATCAACAACGTGACCCTAGGCTGCCAAAGAGGCCGGATCACAGGTATCTTCGGCGCTAACAGCGCGGGCAAGTCAACACTCATGTACACCATTTCCGGAATCATTCTGGATGTGAAGAAAAAGGAGGAGATGAGAGGCGGAGAAAGGATCACTGTGTTGGGCAATCTGTTCTATGAGGGAAGGGATATCATTGACATGGAACCCAGCACGAGGGCTAGAGAGGGTATTATCCTGTGTCCTGAGAGACGGAGGATCTTTCACGAGAGCAGTGTAATAGAGAATCTAAGGATAGGGGGCATACTGGCAACCAGGGCCCAGGCGAAACGAACCCTTGAGCAGGTTTTTACCATGTTTCCCGC
>QMLW01000036.1 GCA_003646935.1 Deltaproteobacteria bacterium | reverse complement strand
GCTAAACCGTATTTTTTCAGCGTTATGCGATCATAGCAGACCACGGAATAGATGCGATAAGTCCCTGCATCCTATTTGTTTTCTTTGACATAAAGACATTAGTTTGATATAAAACCATGATATTGTTTTCGCGGCTTATACCAGAATTTTTTTATCTTTTCAATAAGTTAGCAGAAGTACGAAACCAGATCAATTATCGCGCACAAAACTCTCATATTCCACGTACATGGAAATAAGCAACAAAAAGACTAACATATACATGGGCGCGCTTATCGCCGCAATCTTTCTTTACTTTTCCTTCTTTCCCTTATCCTTTATCGAATCGCTTGAAAAGGTGATCTACGAGATTGAAATGAGGCTTGATACACCTCGCAATCCCGAGGAAAGCAGGGTTTCAATCGTAAATATCGATGATAAGAGCATACGCAAGATTGGTCAATGGCCTTGGCCCAGACGTATCATAGCCGAGATGATAGCGATCCTGAAAGACAATGGAGCGAAGCTTATCGCCCTCGATATGCTGTTCAGCGACAAAGAACAAAACCTGGCCATTACAGAAGTAAGGGATCTCTACAACGAGATTGTGAAAAGAAATCAAGGAAAAGCTGCAGGAAAAACGAATGAATGGATACTCGCCAAGTTGAAGGAAATCGAAAACCGCCTGGATAACGACAGAACGCTCTTTGAAACGGTAGAGAAATCCGGCAATATCATTCTGCCAGTGGTGGGAACGTTTGGCAACTATGACACTGAGCTCGTGCTTCCGCCCGATTCCTTTCTCAAGGACAAGACAATACAAAAGGACAAGATAGCAAATGTAGACAGCTTACCCGTTACGGATATAATCGCGCCATTTCCCGAGCTCTCGAAGAGCAGCCGCGCTCTCGGTCACATTAACTTTTCCCCTAATGAGTTAATGATGGGCAAGGCCCATGTTCCCTTCATCAATTTCAGGGGGCATGTTATGTCCTCGCTGCCTCTCTCGCTTGCCCTGTACTACCTCGATAAACCGCCTGGAGAGGCAATAGCAGAGGCTCGGGGGCTCAAGTTGAATGAGAAGCCCATTCCCACCAGCAATGGAGAAATTCTGATTAAATTTAGGGGGAGCAGGCGATCGTTCCCTTACTATTCATTCGTTGATATCCTCAACGTAAAAAAAGTACCGGCAGTCTTTGAGGATAAGATTGTCCTCATCGGCTATACCGCAAGAGGCGGGGTTTCCGTTGATACCCCGGTAGATCCCCACATGCCACGGGTAGAGTTCATGGCCAACGTGATCGAGGATTTCCTGCACGGTCGATTCCTGAGGCGACCTGATTTCATGGTATATCTAGAGGCCCTTATCTTGATCGTATTGGGAATGGCTTCCACATTTGTTCACACAAAAATCGGCTATCTTAACCGAACGAGCATAACCGCCGGCTTGATATTTCTCGTCTTTGTAACGGCCGTCGTTTTCTTTATGGTCTTTGATATGTGGTTTAAGACCATCTACATTATTCTCACCCTAGCTGTGACGTACGCTGCGATCATGGGAAAGGACCTGCTTTTCATCGGCAAAGAGGCTATCTCCAAGGATGCCATCGAAACCAATCGAATGCTCGGCATAAGCCTTCAAAGCCAAGGCCTCCTTGACCTCGCCTTCGAGAAATTCAGAAAATGCCCTCTCGATGACGAAATGAGAGATATACTCTACAATCTGGGTCTGGACTACGAGCGCAAGCGGATGATCAACAAGGCTATCTCCGTGTATGAATATATCGACAAGGAAAAAGGTGGGGTAAAGGATCTCAGTGAGCGAATACCGAAGTTAAAAAATGTAATGAGTTCTCTGCCATTGGGTGCCTACCAAGGAAGGAAAGAGGAGAAGATAGTCGTATCTGATGACCTCGAGGTAAAGCCCACCGTTGGAAGATACGAAATACTCATGGAGCTCGGCAAGGGGGCAATGGGCACGGTTTATAAGGGTAGAGATCCAAAGATAAACCGGCTCTTGGCCATAAAGACAATTCGCTTTTCAGACGAATTCGAGGAAAGTCAGCTGCAAGAGATAAAGGAGCGATTTTTCAGGGAAGCCGAGCTAGCGGGAAAGCTCTCACACCCAGGTATTGTTGCCATATATGATGTAGGCGAGGATTACGATCTCACCTATATGGCCATGGAATTCCTTGACGGAGAGGACCTCGATAGGTACTGCAAAAAGGGCAACTTGCTTCCTATTCGAAAGATCTTGGATATCATCGCCGAAACGGCCGATGCCTTGGAGTATGCACATAACAACGAAGTAATTCACCGGGACATAAAACCCGCCAATATAATGCTTCTGAAAGATGGCAGGATAAAGGTTACTGATTTCGGAATAGCAAAATCCATGTCTTCATCAAAGACGAGGAGCGGCATAATACTCGGTACCCCAAACTATATGTCGCCTGAGCAAATTATGGCGGGCACCATAGATGCACGATCGGATATCTTCTCCCTTGGTGTGGTCTTCTATCAGCTTCTCACTGGAGAGCTCCCCTTTAAGGGGGGAAACCTCAATAGTCTCTTTTACCAGATTACCCAGGCAAGACATCCATCACCGCGCACGATAAATCCAAGGGTAATTAAGCCCTGTGAGCAAATAGTAAATAAGGTGCTTACCAAGAATCCAGATAATCGATTTCAAACTGCCAATGACTTAGCCAAATATATACGGATCCTAGCGCATAAAATAGATACCCTGAGGGCACAAAAAACACAAGGAGCATAGAAGCAATTCTCTAAGATAGGGGAACATGGTGAAATTGCAGGCTTCTGGCCTTTCCGATACAGGCCGTCAAAGAGATAGCAATGAAGATTCCTTTGCCATTGATAACGCTCTCGGATTGTACATAGTAGCCGATGGCATGGGAGGCCATTCTGCAGGAGAAGTTGCGAGCAAAGTGGCCGTACAGATCATCCAACGAAACATAACCAATTGGATAAATAAAGAGGTCAACGAAGATGAGCTTTTTGACTTCCCAGATGATACCCTGGGCCGAATGGGGAACTACATATTAAGCAGCATCAAATTGGCAAACAGGGTAATCTATGAGATGTCCAAGGAATATAATGAGTACAAGGGGATGGGCACGACAATCGGAGTTCTGGCAGTCATGCCCAATGCCGTTATCTCAGCCAATGTGGGCGACAGCAGGATCTATCTCTTCAGGGGCAGGGCTATAGAGCCCCTTTCCAAGGAACACAACATGGTGTCAGAGCAGCTGGAGATGGGGCTAATCTCCAAGGAAGAGGCCAAGAATTCACCCTTACGACATATTCTTACCAGAAACCTCGGCTCCCTTGAGACGGTGAATGTGGATGTCTTTGAGATAGAGCCCAAGAACAAAGATCGATTTTTGCTCTGCACCGATGGGCTGACCGACCTTGTTTCTGATGAGGAGATATTGGAAATGGTCTATCAAGGAGATGATCCGGAACGAATTTGCCAACAACTCATAGATGAGGCGAATGAGAGAGGCGGCCACGACAATACCACTGTCTCCTTAGTAGTTATCGATAACCTGGGGGACAAGAAACCTGGGGGAATATTCAGCAGATTTGTGCATCGCTTTATGGGAAAAAAATGATGAAAATATCCTTTTTTTGTGGTAATCACAAACAGGGGCTTATGCTATGGCAAGGGTTATATTAGTCTTCAATAAGAAGGTGATTAAGGAGTATCCCTTCACCAAGGAAAACCTCACCATCGGGCGTAATGAGGAGAATGACATTGTGATCGATAACCTCGCGGTATCAGGTCTCCATGCCAGGATAGATAAAAGCGGGGGCACCTATATCCTTACTGATCTGCAGAGCACAAACGGGACATTTGTCAATGATAAAGCCATTACCTCTCATAGGCTACAGCATAAGGATAAGATCGCCGTGGGCAAACACCTGCTCTTCTTTGCAATGTCCCAAGAGGAACAGGCCAAGGCGAAAGAGGCAGAGCTTGATAGGACGATGATCCTTGACACTGCACAGCATAAGGAACTTCTCGAGAAGCAGGCCAAGGAAAAGGGAATGGAGGTATCGGCTCAAAAGGAGAGGTTGGGTGTCATTAGTTTCATCGATGGATCGAGTCAAGGCGAGATAAAGCTAACGAAAAAGCTCACCAAAATTGGCAAGGCCGACACCTCAGAGGTGCGACTCGGCGGTATGTTTATGCCCCCAACAGCGGCAACTATCAGCCGCAGGCCAAATGGGTATGCCATCACCGCAACGGGAGGAAGGACAAAGATAAAGGTAAATAATGAGACAATAACTGATAGCCGTTTTTTAAATGATTTCGATACAATCGAGATAGGATCCCACAAGTTCCAGTTTTATTCGCAGGAGAGCGAAGAAGAAAAATAATCCCCTTATCATCCGCTCCATGGCGTGCTCATTGTTCACGCCCAGAGAAAGAGTTCAACCTCTCCTCCGCCAGCCTCTTTAAGCCTGCTTTTATTTGCTGTTCCGTGAAGATTTTTTGACAGTGGGTGCATTGATAAAGCTCCTCCGCAACATCATCATATATCACGTCATCTGAAAAATTTACCTTCTTATACTGAACGGCGAAGTTGTAGATCCGGATAAAATTCTTGTTCTTGCACTTATCACACAATAAATAATCCTTGATATCATCCATAAGGGCCTCCCAGTGGGGTGCTTCAGCAACAATGCCGCCTCTGCCATGGGATAAACGAGGCTACAAGCATCTCCTTATTGCACGCAGCTCGTTTGCGCTTCCATGCTCATAGCAGTACCTTGTTGAAGATCTTGATTTTCTTATCTAATGTAGCACCATTTGTCAAAGAAAAATTGGGCGCAATTAAGTCTTGAATGATCATATTTCTTGTGTTAAAAGAAGCGGAGTCTATACCCGAAACAACAAGACAAGAAGGTAAGGAGGTAGATATGGCGGCACTACTTGGGGGTTTAGCGGCGTTAATTTTGGGCATTATTGGAATTGTTGTCTGGTGGGGATATTTTATAAAGGCACTGGCAGCTGGGATACCTGCACTGCTCATTTTAGGGGGTGCCTTGGCTACCTATCTTGGTATCGAGGAGATCAAGGATAAGAGGAGTGCGGAGACGTTTGAGGAAAAGCCCAACACGAGTGAATTGAAAGAAGAAGTGGCGAGCCTTAAAAAGGAGGTAGAGGACCTCAAGAAGGAAGACTAAAGCATCGATACACAGAAACCCTTTCCAGAGAAGACATCCTTTTTGCTCAGCACATGATTCTGACGCTTTACCTCAGGATTATACATGAAAGAGACTATATGACTGAGCATGGGGATGTCTTTTTTTGCTCCATGCTCTTTTGCACATAGTTGGGTTCCTAGGAGAAAATCCGCTTCCCCAAATAGGGCAGGCTGGGGCTATCCGGCTGGCGCAACAAGAATATCTCAACCGAAACTGACTTTTCACCATATCAGAAAAGCTCGACAGTCTCCAGTAAGCTCTCATGCTCAGCACCTTTTTGTTAAAGCATGCATATACCTTGTTGAGAATAGCATCCGCTGAGCCCTCTGGATCTCCATGGGGCCTGCTAAGGTTTGGTGCTGTTGGCAGAGCCATCCAGGCGTTTGGCCATACCAATTGATTGGCTTCCGTGTAGTCCTCGCTCTCGTTACATCCATGGGATGATGTGCCGCTTTTCCATGCCCTGGATTCAAGCAATGACATCCGCACGGAAAAAGTGTTAGCATTGCTTCTGTCCAAGATTATCTTGCGGCGATTTTAGGTGCTATGCTATAAGACACTCCTGCGAAAGGAATAGAAACAATCACGCGGATCATATACAACTCAGGGGAGGAGTGAACGGTGGAAGATGAACGAGATGTAATGGAAGTTGACGTACTTTTTGTTGGAGGTGGTATAGCCTGCTTGAGCGGCGCCCTTCATCTGGCAAACCTCATTCAGAACCATAACAGAAAGGTTGAAGAAGGAGGAGAAGGCAAAAAGCTCGAGGAGGTCATGATCGCGCTGCTTGAAAAGGGGACTGACATAGGAGCGCATAGTATATCGGGTGCGATCATGGACCCTATTGCCCTCAAGGAGCTTGTTCCCGATTTTATCGACAAGGATGCGCCCTTAGAATGCGAGATCACGAAAGAGGAAGTGTGCCTGTTAACCAAAAACGGCCGGATTAGGTCTCCGGTGACACCGCCCCCTTTGAATAATCATGGCAATTATATTGTCTCTCTTTCGAAACTCGCCCACTGGCTCGGCACCTTGGTCGAGGAGATCGGGGTCGATATATTTCCAGGCTTTTCTGCAACAGAGACCCTTTATGAGGATGGCAAGGTTCTTGGGGTTAGGACCGGCGACAAGGGGATTGGTCCCGATGGCGAAAGGAAGCCGAATTTCGAGCCCGGTATCGATCTCCATGCCAAGGTCACGGTATTCGGCGAGGGTTCGAGGGGTAGCCTCGCCAAGGAGCTCATAAAGAAATTGGGTCTCGATGAAGGGAGAAATCCACAAACCTATGTATGCGGTGTAAAAGAGGTGTGGGAGGTTCCAGAAGGGAGGTTCGAACCCGGACGGGTCTTTCATAGCATGGGCTACCCCCTAAAAAGCGATACCTATGGTGGGGGGTTCGTTTACGGAATGAAGAACAATATGGTCTCCCTTGGTCTGCTCACCGGACTCGATGCTGATGATCCCTACCTTGATCCCCATCTTGAATTTCAAAAATTCAAACTGCACCCCTACATATCCGAGATAATAAAGGCCGGGACAATCGTTCAGTACGGAGCGAAAACAGCGCCAGTAGGAGGATACTTTTCGGTTCCAAAACTTGCCTTTGATGGCGGGGTCATCGTGGGTGATTCAGCAAGCCTCTTCATCAGTCAAAAGATCAAGGGCATACACATTGCTATGAAATCCGGCATGCTCGCCGCTGAAACCATCCTTGACTCACTCATCAAGGATGACTTCTCGGCTACACAGTTGCAGGGCTACGAAAAAGCACTCCTGGACAGCTACATCGGCAAGGAGCTTAAAAGGGTACGGAATTTCCATCAGGCATTTCAGAAAGGCCTCTGGATAGGCCTCATAAAGGCCGGCTTCCAGTATATCCTGGGAGGGAGAATCCTAAAAGGCAGGCTCTCCACAGAACCGGATTACGTGCACCGCAAGAAAGTCATTGAATACTATGGCACTGATTCACCCACAGACGAGCAAAGAGGGATAGTAAAATTCGACGGTAAGACAACATTCGATAAGGAATCGGACGTGTACTACTCCGGCACCACTCACGAGGAGCAGCAGCCACCCCACCTCAAGATACCCGATCTCAACATCTGTTACACTACGTGCAGGGATGAGTATCAGAATCCCTGCACTCGGTTTTGCCCCGCCAATGTATATGAAATGGAGATTAACGAGGAAACTGGAAAGCCCACGTTGAAATTGAATTTCTCCAACTGCGTGCATTGCAAGACATGTGATATCAAGGATCCCTTTGAGAACATCACCTGGGTTCCACCCGAGGGCGGAGGAGGCCCCAAATACACCGTTTTGTAGAAAAAAGGACATATCATATACAACCGCGAAGCGATTTTATCACTTGACAGCCCGTCTTACTCTTGCTTATAGATACTTTATAGCTAAATAATAGCTACTAAGCTAACCAAATACGAGAGGTACTCAGATGGATATAGTGAACGAAATTAAGAATATCGTGGGAGAGGAGAACGTATTCTCAGACCGCGTGGAATGTATCTGCAATTCACGTGATATGTCGGTACACGTGGCGGTCCCCGATGTAGTGGTATATGCGCATACAACGGAGCAGATATCACGCATCATGCAACTGGCCAATCAGGAGAAGGTCCCCGTGACGATTCAGGGTTCGGGAACGAGCGTAACCGGCGCCTCCCTTCCTGTAGAAGGGGGCATTCTCCTGGATGTCCACAGGATGAATAGGATTTTGGAAGTCAATAAAGACGATTTTTATGCGGTGGTGGAGCCAGGCGTGATCTGTATGGATTTAAACAGACATCTTGCCAAACAGGGCCTCATGTTCCCACCTAATCCGGGCAGCGAGCTTATCGCAAGCATCGGCGGCATGATGTCCACGAACTCATCAGGGCACCGGGCCGTGAAATACGGCACGGCACGGGATTATGTGAAAGCCCTGAAAGTGGTCCTTGCCGATGGTACGATCATCGAGACCGGCTCCAAAACACCTAAATCATCCATGGGCTATGATCTCAACCACGTCTTCGCAAGCTCTGAGGGAACCTTGGGCGTTATTACCGAGATAACAGTGAAGATCAAATCTCTTCCAGAATATACTGCCTTGGCCCTCGCCATATTTAACGATTTGGATGCAGGGGGCAAAGCGGTGAGCGATATCATCGCATCCGGCATACAGCTCACCGCGTGCGAGATCCTGGATAAGTACAGCCTCAAGATCGTAGAAAAACATATCGATAGGGATGTGAGCAATATAGAGGCCATGCTTATCCTCGAGCTGGACGGCGCCAAGGAGATAGTAACTAGGGACATGGAGAGGATCGGCGATATTTGCAAGAAACACAACGTGGAGGACTTCACCTGGAGCGATGATCCGGTCAAGGCCGCAGAGATCATGGAGGCGAGGGGAAAACTGGTGCCAACCCTCTCGCGGATCAAACCGGGCTACAGGCTCGTTGCCATTTCTGAAGATCCTGGCGTCCCGCCCTCAAAGATCCCCGAGACCATTAAGAGCGCCCAGGAGATTGCCGATAAATACAACCTGCTGCTCACCACCTTCGGGCATATAGGCGACGGAAACGTACATACCACCTTTGTGACCGACATGCGAAGCCAGGATGAGTGGGATAGGCTCAAACCCGCCGTTGATGAACTTGCCGACGTGGTGCTCAAGATGGGGGGAACCGTTACTGCTGAGCACGGCACCGGTCTCGCCAGGGCGCCATACATGAGAAAGCAGCTGGGACCGGCTCTTGATGTGATGAAGGCCATCAAAAAGGCCCTCGATCCCAACAACATATTGAATCCCGGTAAGATGGGCATGGATGAGAAGGAACACGATATCTACGACTACTTCGCCTTCAAGCCCCTGCTCGAGCACCCCGAAGGGCTTGACTCATTCAGCTACGATGCGGACAATGAGATACTCGCCTGCATCAACTGCGCGTTCTGCCGCCTGGGATGCCCCACTTATGAGGTAACGCAGCTTGAATCCCGAAATGCTCGCGGCAGGACCATTCTCGCCTTCAACCTGATGACCGGACAAATTGATACTTCCAAGGAGCTGGCTGAATCATTCTACACCTGTACCACGTGCAATTCATGCACCCAATTTTGTCCTGCACAAATCAAGGTTGATGAGATAATCCAGAAAGGTAGAGAAAAGATCTTTGCCTCCGGAGCGTCCCCTGAGCCCGTCATGGCACTGAGGGATAGCATCCTTACAACGGATAACGTCTACGCTGCAAAAAAAGAGGACAGGATCGCAATCTTTCCATCATCCATCAGGAAAAGGGTTGAGGCAGGGGAGCTCAAAAAAGAGGCACCAACGCTGCTGTTTATGGGCTGTGTGTCGAGCTACCT